>JAIENH010000781.1 GCA_019751475.1 Cyclobacteriaceae bacterium | reverse complement strand
CATCGCGTTCGCCTTTGTTGGAATAGTCTTCCGTGAGTTCTCCCACTTTAAAAACTCGACCGTTGTAGGTGTATTCAAATGCCACCGCTACTGCTTCGTCATTTTGCAGCTTTCGCTGAAGGGTGATGTACCCCAGTTCTTTATTGAAAGTAAATTCTGTGGGTGCCAGTTTGCGCGCACTGGTGATTTTTTCAAAATCCGTTCCATTCACAAAAGGGTTCGTGCCAAACAAGCCTTCGAGTTGCTGATTGATGCCATCCGATGCAGCCGGTAAGGCAGACACCAAGCTGAAGAGATTGTTGTTGGCATTATTGGTTGGCGATTTATCCGGTACCGAGGATGTGTAATAATTTTTGCGGTAGACGCGATCCATTGGCTCACCCAGATCTTGAAGTGCTACCACATCCCGCAAGGTTTGTGTATCGTTTTGCCGGTTTAGTAAATATACCTCCACCCGTGTGATGTTTACCCCGGATGTGATCTGCGGAAGCGTGCTCAGCCAGGTTTCAAAATTGTCGCGGAAAAACTGGCCGAGGAAAAAGTGCCGGTTCTCATCGTAATTTGATCCAACAATTTCAAACGGCCTTCCTTGGGCTGCTCCACCGGAAGAACCAGCCACGTTAATGGATGATTGCTTGCCGCGCTGTGTGGTAGCAATGGATGTGACAAACAACTTGCCGAATTGCATCTGCGCTTTTACACCAAAAAGATTTTGTGCTCCGGTGATGAGACTATTATTGAGTGGCAGACTTACGTTACCGATTTCTAATTTCTTAAGTATGTCTTCCTTAAAACCCGTGTACTCCACTTTCATCTGATTTTGAAAGTCGAAGGAGTTGTTGTTGTCGAAGTTGGTGGTGATCTTCAGTTTCTCGCCCACCTTACCGGTCACGGCCAGGTTTATCTGCTGGTCAAACTCGAAGCCACCGTTGCGCTGCTGCCGGATAGGAATGGATGGATTTTGAATTTTCTGCCATTGTCCGCCAAAGTCAAGTGTGACAAAGCCGCGCGGAATCAGCTCTACATAGCTGCCTCCGAAAATTCGATCGAGTACAGGACTGGTGTATAGTTTGGGAAGCAGGTTACGACTGCTCACAGCACTTTCGCCATCCAGCGCCCGGCTTCGGGTCTTCCAATAGTCTTTGAGGATCGTTTGATTTTGTAACTGACTCGCTTCATTGAAAGTCATGTACGAAGGCGACCTGTAATTTACGTTACCAATTTTCTCATAAATAGAGTATGTCCTTCCGGTATCAGGCAGTACTTCTTGTTTTAGAATCTTCGGGTCTTTTAAGAAGAGAGGCGATTGCGTGGTGTAGTTTGAAAACGGGTCGCCATAGCGGTCGCTCGGGCGAAAAGTGGGCATGAAAAGCGGACGGTATTTTACCGAGTCGCGCCTGGTAGTGTCACGTCTGTTAAATTGTGCGTTCGCAAAAAACGGACTCAGGCAAGATAAGATTATCATGCCCAGTCCAAAGGTGAACTGTGGTGTCCGGGTTAGGTACTTCAAACGTAATCTAAGCGTTTTTCAAAGCCAGCTTGACCAAATCCTCCAAGCTAACGGTATTTCCTGATTTTTTCAGGACCGCATCGATACTTGTCTCAGCCGCGGCCCTGGCAATTCCCAGGGTCATCAGCGCTGATAACGCCTCCTGCCGCTGTGTATTGCCCGATAGTCCGGTTAAAGTTGTGCCGGTATCACCCGTACTTTTTCTCAGCTTGTCTTTCAGCTCCAGTATCAGGCGCTGGGCTGTCTTTCCGCCAATGCCTTTCACGGCCTGGAGCGTGGCGGTGTCTTCCCTCAGAATGGCTGCCTTGAGTTCTTCTGGTGCCAGGGATGATAGCACCATCATGGCCGTATTCGGCCCCACACCGTTGACGGAAATCAGATTCAGGAACATGGCTTTTTCTGCTTCAGTAGAAAAACCATACAGCAACTGCGCATCTTCGCGCACGTGCAGGTACGTAGCCAGCCGGATGTCTTCCCGGTCTTTGATATCGGAAAATGTATTGAATGAAATGGAGGCCTGGTAGCCGATGCCATTCACATCAACAATAACATGGGTTGGTTCTTTGTGTACGAGTTTGCCCCGAAGATAGGCGATCATGCAAAAAATGATTTAGAAAAAATACTTAGTTAAGTTATCCTACTCGTTGGAGTTCCTCTTGTATTTGTGCATCCACTACAGCAATGGCCGTCATGTTCACAATCTCGCGAATGGAACTTCCTAACTGGAGAATGTGCACGGGCTTTTTCATTCCAAGCAGTACAGGTCCGATTGTCTCAGCTCCTCCAATCTCCATCAACAGCTTATACGCGATGTTGGCAGACGACAGGTCCGGAAAAATCAATGTGTTGGCACCTTCTTTTGAAAGTGCGCTGAAAGGATACAGTTCACGCTGCAGTTCAACATTCAACGCCACGTTTGCCTGTATGTCACCCTCTATCACAAGGTCAGGATATTTTTGTTGCGCCAGGCGTACAGCTTCTCTGGTCTTGTCAGGTACATGACCTTTGCTGGAGCCGAAGTTGGAATAGGAAAGCACCGCCACGCGCGGTTCAGTATCAAAGAATTTGGCTCCACGCGCAGTGAGACCAATGATACCCACCAACTCTTGTGGAGTGGGGTCTACGTTTACGGTGCAATCAGCGAAGAAAAATGTGCCCTTCTTATTAAACACGATATACATACCCGCCACCCTCTCAACTCCCTTGCGCATACCAATAATTTGGAGCGAAGGCAAAATTGTTTTTGAATAATCACGGGTAAGCCCCGAAATGAGGGCATCGGCTTCTTCAAAGTCCACCATCATGGCGCCAAAGGCATTGCGGTCACGCATGGCACGCTGAGCATCAACTAACGTCACGCCTTTGCGCTGACGCTTTTCATAATAGGCTTGCGCATAGCGGGCATCACGTTCTTGATCTTCGCGTGGATCAATGATGGTGCAACCACCCAACTCCAGTCGGTGCTCTTTGATCAGATTTTCAATGATCGTCCGGTTGCCCAGCAAAATGGGTATGGCAATCTCTTCGTCTTGTAGCACTTGCGCTGCTTTCAGGATTTTTGGATTGTCAGCTTCGGCAAAGACCACACGCTTGGGTGATTGCTTCGCACGATCAATGATTGCGTTAATTAATTTCTGATCAATGCCAATCCGCTTTTGCAATGTTTGATTATAAGCGCCCCAATCCGTGATTGGCTTTGTAGCCATACCGGAATCCATCGCGGCTTTGGCCACTGCTGGTGCCACTGTGGTGATCAGTCTTGTATCCATTGGTTTGGGAATTAGATATTCCCGACCAAATTCAATTTTATTAGCACCGTAGGCCATCATCACACTGTCAGGCACAGGTTCTTTGGCAAGTTCAGACAAGGCGTGAACAGCTGCGAGTTTCATAGCTTCGTTGATCTCTGTAGCACGCACGTCTAAGGCACCACGGAAAATGTATGGGAAGCCCAACACGTTATTCACCTGGTTAGGATGGTCGGACCGGCCGGTAGCCATGATCAAATCTTTGCGTGTTTTCTTCGCGAGATCATAGGCAATCTCCGGATCGGGATTGGCCAGGGCAAACACAATCGGATCTTTGGCCATGGCTAATATATCTTCCGGTGTGAGGATGTTGGCCTTTGATAAACCGACAAACACATCAGCGCCTTTGATGGCTTCTTGAAGTGAATTGATTTTTCGGGATGTAGCAAACGGTGACTTTATCGCATCCAGGTCTGAGCGATCTTTGCGAATCACTCCTTTACTATCACACATGATCAGGTTTTCGACTTTCAATCCCAGCGCGAGGTAGAGTTTGCTGCACGAAACGGCCGCAGCGCCAGCACCATTCATCACAAGGGTAATGTCGCTGATTTTTTTTCCGATCAATCCCAACGCATTCAGCAAAGCGGCACTTGA
>JAIENH010000774.1 GCA_019751475.1 Cyclobacteriaceae bacterium | reverse complement strand
AAAACCATGAGGGATGCAAAAATTATTAATCCCGACTGGATGGCATAGTATGTTAGGTTGCTGATGATAATCGTGCTGGCACCTATGATCAAGATAAGAACAGCAACAGCTGCCGGATTGAAATGATTGACCAACGCAAAATAGATGACATACAGTAGCGAAAGCAGGTAGACAAAAAAAGACAGGTAGGAGATAAAACCGGAAGATTTGAACTTAAAAAAGGTGGAGACGAAAAAAACACAGCCCAATGCTATTATACCCCATCTGGCTTCATCAAAGTCCACCAGGTTGGGCAAGTAATTATCGTATAGCAGCTTCATTACCGTGGCACACAAAACAAAAAGTGCAATCACGATTCGTACTGAACCAATGGATTGATCTAAAATGATCTGCGATATGACTTTGTCATGAGGTTTTTCTTCCATGTTGCTTAAGATTTAATCGAAATGGTTGTCAATTTTCATCAATGTAATAAAAAAATAATTTGCGCTATTTTGGTTCTTATACCTAGCGGCTTTGATCGGCTGGCGCACGGAAAAATTACTCCGAGCAGATAACGAAAGCGATCTATTAATCAAGTATATTTCTGAGGTCACTCAAACCTTCAGTTATGATTGCGCGCCTTCCTCTCTGTTTCCTGCTTTTATATTCAGGATTGACATGCGCTCAACGCGATGCAGTAATGACGTGGAATTTTCCACTGAATCGTACACACACTGGCATATTGATGGGTAATGGCACCCAGGGACTCATGGTGTGGGGCAAAGACAATCAGCTAAACATCACAATCGGCCGGGCTGGATTTTGGGATCACAGGGGTGGCAATGAATTCTCCGCACGCACCAACTATCAAGAGGTGAAAAAACTGTTGGAAAGTAACGATGAGGCTGGGATTCGTAAAGTTTTTGAGGTGCCGCAAAAACAAGAGGGCCTCCCTAAAGAACCACAGCAACTGGGTGGCGGTCTTTTGAAAATAATCTTTCCAGTGGGATACTCATTGACGACTGGGCATCTTTCACTGGGCAATGCTGAAATTCAAATCACTTTGCGAAACACCACAGGAAAAGAAGAAAAGGTGATCATTGGGCAAGACCCGCTTAGTGAACTCGCGTGGATAACCTTGCCGACCTCGCTTGCATCAACCACAAAAACTGAGTTGATCGCTGCCTATGAAAGTCTGGAGGTAAAGAAGCGCCTGGAGAAAGTAGGCGTAGCTGCTCCCCAGCAATGGACGGAATCAAATATTACCGGTTTCACGCAGACATTGCCGGACGATGCACCTTTGTCAATAGCAGTGAAGTCGCAAAAAAATAATCTCTTCATCCAAACACAGTTGGGTGGTGAGGTGACACAGTTAAAATCTGCGCTTCAAAAAGAATTGACCACACCTGTTGAAAGCAGAAACAAATGGTGGCGCGACTATTGGGCAGACGTGCCCGTCATCCGGTTGCCGGACCCGCAACTGCAAGAAATAGTCAACTACGGTTTGTACAAGCAAGCGTGCTCCACGCCTCCACAAGGAGTGGCGTGCACATTGCAAGGTCCCTTCATGGAAGAGTATCAACTCCCACCCTGGAGTAACGACTATCATTTCAACATCAACATGGAAATGATCTACACCCCTGCCCTGGCGAGCAACCGGGCGTCCCATCTCAATCCCGTATGGAACATGATGAAGACATGGATGCCCCAGTTAAAGACCAACGGTGAAAAGTTTTTTGGTCGTGAAGGAGCGCTGATGTTGCCACATGCCGTAGACGATCGCTGTCGTGTAGTGGGTACATTCTGGACAGGCACCATCGACCATGCATGTACTGCCTGGATGGCTTACCTCGCCTGGCAACATTATGCCTACACCATGGACGAATCGATATTAAAAGAAGTTGCATATCCTTTACTTGTTGGCGCCTTCGAAGGCTACTGGGCCATGCTCGAAGAAGTGAGTGATGGTGCTGGTGGTAAGCGCTTCAGCCTTCCCATTTCTGTCAGCCCGGAGTTTCGCGGTGACCAGATGAATGCCTGGGGAAGAGATGCCTCCTTTCAATTAGCAGCCTTGCACAAGGTAGCCAAGCTGTTACCAATCGCAGCAAAAAAATTAGGCAAGCCGCTAGATGCACGATGGGTGGATGTCTCAAAACGACTGCCACCTTACACAACGATCGAAGGTTCGTGGATAGATGAGTGGCCTTCAGCAAAAAATAAACGCATTGCTCTGTGGCAAGGTCAGGATTTGATTGAGAGTCATCGTCATCATTCTCACCTTGGCGGGATTTATCCTTTTGTTACGTACGATCCTGCCGCTCCTGAACACAAGCCTATCGTACAAGGCAGCATTAATCGCTGGGTAAACCGGGGCATGGGCATGTGGTCAGGGTGGTGTGTGCCGTGGGCGTCAACCATTTTTGCCCGAACAAGCAATACAGAAACAGCCGTGAGCATACTTCATTACTGGAATGAAAACTTCGTTAACGAAGGACGCGGCACATCGCATAACGCCAATAAACTTGGCATGAGTATTTTCGGTCAACCGATTTACAACAAATTACCAGAGGGTGCACCCAAAAATGAAATCATGCAGTTGGATGCCGGCTTTGGTGCATTGAGCGCAGTCTTTGAGTTGTTGGTACAATCCCGCGAAGACGGAATTTATGTATTGCCTGACTTGCACTACGAATGGAAGGAGTTGAGCTTCGAAAACATTCGCGCAGAAGGAGCTTTCCAAATCAGTGCAAGGGTATCCGGTGGAAAGGTGAGTGAAGTAAAAGTAAAAAGCCTGGCAGGTGGCCCGCTGAAGTTAGCGCATAGCCTGGGCGACAGTTATCTATTGAATGGCGTAAAGACTTCCGGGCAACGATTGGAAAAAGAATGTGTCGCAGGCGAGGTGCTCACATTGCAGCGATCGAATTAATAAATTCAACATGTCATTTTTTCATGGTCTTTAAATTATTTTCAACTTCACTCTATGAATACCTTCTTTCACCGTGTGATTCGAATCACGTCAGTTTTGGGTGTAGGCCTTCTTCTTTCTAACTGCAAGCCCGACACACATTACACACAATGGAATGTGACAGGCGGATCAAAAGAAAACATTCGCTACAGCACCCTCCGGCAGATTGACACCACCAACGTCTCGCAACTTGCAGTGGCCTGGATTTATTATACAGGTGACGCGGACACTGTCAACAATTCGCAGATACAATGCAATCCAATCATTGTTGATGGAATACTGTATGGTACCTCTCCTCAACTGAAACTCATTGCGCTCGAAGCTGCAACCGGAAAAGAAAAATGGGTGTTTGACCCACGGGCCGATACGGTAAATGAAAGCGCCACGATGCGTTTCATTCTCAACAACAACCGGGGCGTTACCCATTGGGAAGATGGTGAGGACAAACGCATTTTTTATGCAGCCGGATCTTACCTCTTTGCCATCGGTGCGAAAGATGGAAAACCTGTTCCCACTTTCGGTCGACAGGGAAAAGTGGACTTGCACAATGGCCTCGGTAGGGATGTAAAAGATTTGTATGTGGCCGCCACCTCTCCGGGAATTATTTTTAAAGACCTATTGATCATGGGCTCACGCGTATCGGAAGGAAGTGATGCCGCCCCAGGCCATATTCGTGCATTTGATGTGCGCACAGGTGCTATGCGCTGGATATTTCACACCATTCCGCAGCCTGGTGAGAAAGGATTTGAAACGTGGGATGACACTACGGCCTACAAACACATTGGTGGTGCTAATGCATGGGCGGGCTTTAGCCTCGATGAAAAAAGAGGGCTGGTGTTTGCGCCTACGGGTTCGGCCTCCTTTGATTTTTATGGGGGCAAGCGCACAGGCGATAATCTTTTTGCTAACTGCATTCTCGCACTGGATGCTGCCACCGGTCAGTATCGTTGGCATTTTCAAACCGTTCA
>JAIENH010000812.1 GCA_019751475.1 Cyclobacteriaceae bacterium | reverse complement strand
CCGTAATAAAATTTATCAACTTGCTACCTTCAAAAGAAAGAAATTGATTTTACAAACTCGTCAGCAAATGGAGAAGTGCAAGAAAGTTGCTATGCCTTAATTTTATTTTTTAAAACGGCTTTCATTGAATCTTTACATTCTGCAATTAAACCTTCAATGGCCATTTTTACTCGAAAGTGAAGATGCAATGAGTGGTAGAGAGCCTACTCCCTGCTTTTAAGCAAATCTCCAAACAAACTATTAAACACTGAAAGAATAAGACTAAACGCCAATGCCCACCAAAAACCATCCACCACAAATCCATCCACAAAATATTCCACCAACAGAATAATCAGGGCGTTGATCACCAATAAAAACAAACCCAGTGTAAGAATCGTAATGGGAATGGTGATGATGACAAGAATCGGTTTCACAATCACGTTGGAAAGGGAGATCAATACTGCCACTAGCAAAGCAGCCCAGTAATCCTGCACATGCACTCCGGGCAGCAGGTAGGCAGTGAGCATAACGGCCACACCAGAAAGAAGAAAGCGGATAATTGTATTCACGTGGAATTTTTTTAAGTGCGTTGCGCTTTTAAATGGATTGGAGCCAACGCTCTGCTAAATGTAAGGAATTTGTAATTTCGGAAGAATGTACGCCATCGTTGACATAGAAACCACAGGAGGCTATGCGGAGAACCATCGGGTGACGGAGGTGGCCATCTATCACCATGATGGCCTGTCGGTCACGGACCGGTTTCATACGTTGATCAATCCTGGCAGACGAGTACCGTATTTTATCACCGGACTCACGGGCATTACTACAGAGATGGTGATGCAAGCGCCTGCCTTTGAGGAAGTAGCGGAAGAAATCTATGATTGGCTGAAAGACCGTGTGTTTGTGGCACACAATGCTCACTTTGATTATAGTTTTTTAAAAAAGGAATTTGATGATGTTGGCATCAACTGGACAACGAAAAAACTTTGCACGGTAAGACTTGGTCGCAAAATCGTTCCGGGTCTTGATTCGTACAGCCTCGGCCGGCTGGCAGAGAGTCTCGGCATTGCAATTTCTGACCGACACCGGGCGGGTGGCGATGCAGAGGCAACAGCCAAAATATTTGACCTGCTGCTCAAGCGCGATACGGAAGGAGTTATTGTCAAAGCATTGAAAAGAAACTCCGGTGAGACCATCTTGCCGCCCAACTTGCCTAAAGAAGAATTTGATCGGCTACCGGCCAAGGCAGGTGTCTACTACTTTTATGATGGTCATGGCAATGTAATTTATGTTGGCAAAGCCATCAACATCAAGAAAAGAATAGCCGGGCATTTTAGCGGTGATGCTCGCGAGTGGAATCGCTCCAACATTCGCAATGAGATACACCACATTCAGTATGAACTTACCGGCAATGAGTTGATCGCGCTCATCCTGGAGTCACAAGAGATACGCAAGCGTTGGCCCAAGTATAACCTGGCGCAAAAGTACCGTTCAGAAGAGTGGGGAATTTTTGACTACGAAGACAGAAACGGTTACCTGCGTTTGGTAATAAACCAGGTGGGTCGAAACACAAAACCCTTGATCTCCTTCAGCACGAAAGGTGACGCATGGAATTTTCTGTCAGAGAAAGTAAGGGAATCTGATCTCTGTCCAAAGTTGTCAGGGCTACAGACCGCGAAGGATCCGTGTTACGCGCATCAGTCGGGAACATGCAAAGGTGCGTGCGACCAAAAAGAGACGCCAAAAAAATATAACAAGCGCGTGCAAAAGTCCATCGACTCATTTTTTGAAACGGGAGAAACGGTGGCTATCATTGGTAAAGGCAGGCGAGTCAATGAGAAGTCGCTCGTGCTCATTGAAAAAGGCGCCTACCTGGGCTATGGATTTTTTAGTAGCGATGAAGTTATCCGTGACTTCGAGTCAGCCAAAAACTATATCACCACCAGCAAAGAAAACAGGGTAGTGCAAAACCTGGTAAACTCCTACTTGATAGACCCGCGGGGCGCTGAGATTGTGGAGTTTTAGAAGACGGTATAAAAATCATAACTTCGTATTGCTATGAGCAAGATTAGCCACATCATTACAATTGATCCCGATATACTCGGAGGCACACCCGTTTTTAAAAATACACGTGTGCCCGTGCAGTCATTGTTTTGGCATATTGAGAATGGTATTAGTATTGATGAGTTTCTTTCTGATTTTCCATCCGTTTCAAAAGAGCAGGCCATGGAGGTAATGGAGTTGTCTGGTCGCATTTTCAACTCCCCCGACCTATTGCATTTGTATGAAAGTGCTGCTTGATGAAAATATTCCAAAAAGACTGAAGCTAGATTTTCCTGATCATCAAGTTTTCACGGTGGCCGACATGAAATGGAACAGTCGCAAGAATGGCGAATTGCTTTCTTTGATGTTGGAGCATGATTTTCGAGTGCTCGTCACCTTCGATCAAAACATTGAGTATCAACAAAATTTCGTTAAGTACCCTGTTACTGTTGTTGTGCTAATTGAAAAAATCAATACGTACCGTACACTCGTCCGATTTGTTCCAGCCATGCAAAGGTTATTTCAACAATCCACCCTTTCGGCTGGCCCTTATATACTTAAGTGACCACTGGTCATAAAATTTAAACCCAAATCCCTATTATTGCGGTTTAATTTTCCGTAAAAAGGCACGTATGGCATTTGAAACGACTACCGAACAACAGCAGGAGCATCGCACCAAGATCAATCAGGTTTATAAAGAAGTAGCGAAAGTGGTGGTAGGCCAGGAGGCCATGGTCAATCGCCTGTTGATTGGCCTGTTCACCAACGGCCACATTTTGCTGGAAGGCGTACCCGGTTTGGCCAAGACCCTCACTATTTCTACGGTGGCCAAGGTGCTCCATTTGGATTTTCAGCGCATACAGTTTACACCCGACTTGCTCCCATCCGACTTGGTGGGCACTATGATTTACAATCAGAAGGAAGGAAAATTTGAAGTAAAGAAAGGCCCTATTTTTGCCAACATCATCCTGGCTGATGAGATCAACCGGTCGCCAGCCAAAGTGCAGTCAGCTTTGCTGGAAGCCATGCAGGAAAAAACCGTGACCATCGGTGAAACAACCTTCACGCTGGATAAACCTTTTTTGGTATTGGCCACACAAAATCCGGTGGAGAATGAAGGCACGTATCCGCTACCGGAAGCGCAGGTGGATCGCTTCATGATGAAAGTGTTTGTTGATTATCCTACCAAAGACCAGGAGTTGGAAATCATGCGCAGGATATCCAACCTGCAATTTGATTTTACCGTGAATGCTGTGTTGACCAAGGAAGACATCTTTGCTATCCGCGGAGAGGTGAACAAAGTAAAGATTTCAGAATCGCTCGAGAAGTATATCATCGAATTAGTAACGGCTACACGCAAGGCCAAGGAATACAAACTCGATCACGAAGCACAATACATCCAGTTCGGTGCTTCTCCACGTGCCAGCATTAACTTGAATCTTGCCTGCAAGGCTGTGGCTTACCTCGAGGGTCGTGACTACGTCCTTCCTGAGGATATTAAGGAGGTGGCCGGTGATGTAATGAATCATCGTATTCTTTTGAACTACGAGGCCGAGGCCGATAATGTAAAGACGATCGACATTATTAAGGCCATCCTGAGCCGCGTGCCCATCAGCAAGTAGGTTATCCGAATTTTACCTTCTTTATTTTTTCTTTACCGGAATGTTATTCGGTAATGAGAGCTAACTGTTTCATTTTCATTGGAATTAGTCGAAGTAGGTGGTATTTCAAATGGTTAGTTTAAAGGGAAATCCAGTACCCGGTTTAACAATTCGGTAACAAACCAGCATCAGCCCGGTAACATAAGTAAGCCACCTTTGCGGGACTTAAACCCACCCCTATGCGACAGTTCTACTTGCTGGCTTTTCTTTGTTTGTGT
>JAIENH010000470.1 GCA_019751475.1 Cyclobacteriaceae bacterium | reverse complement strand
CAACTGATTTTCATCACGCATAGGAGCGGTACATCCTTCCAGATAGCTCACGTAACTTCCTTCATCGGCAACAATCAACGTGCGCTCAAATTGTCCGGTGTTAGCCGCATTGATGCGGAAGTAGGTCGATAACTCCATCGGGCAACGCACACCTTTCGGGATGTAGCAAAACGATCCATCGGAGAACACAGCGGAGTTAAGTGCTGCGAAGTAGTTGTCATGTACCGGCACCACAGAGCCGAGATACTTCTTAATCAATTCCGGATGCTCTTTTACCGCTTCGCTAAAGGAGCAGAAAACAATGCCCAGTTCTCCCAGTTTCTCCTTAAAGGTGGTGGCAACAGATACGCTATCAAGCACAGCATCTACGGCTATCCCCGTAAGGCGCTTTTGCTCGGTCAGAGAGATGCCAAGTTTCTCAAACGTTTTGAGCAGTTCCGGATCAATCTCTTCCAGGTTCTTAGGGGCTGCCTTTTGCTTTGGGGCAGAATAATAAATGATGTCTTGGTAGTTAATAGCCGGGTATTTGACGTTGGGCCAGGTGGGTTCTTTCATCTTTACCCATTGGCGGTAGGCATCCAGCCTCCACTCCAGCAGCCATTGAGGTTCATTCTTGCGTCTGGAAATGAATCGAACGATGTCTTCGCTCAGGCCTTTCGGGGCGGAGTCAGTCTCTAAATCAACAGTCCAGCCATGCTCATACTCTTTGGAAGTGATTTCTTCGAGTATTTGAGTGTCTTTTCCCATTTGCTGTATTTAGACTAATTTTAAATAGTCTCAAAAATACCAACAAAAATCGGGTAGTAAGGTTTAAAAATCCCAAAAATTATTGAGCCAAAAGTATGCTTCTGTCCAGGCTTTCCTCCAGGGAAATCATGGTTTCGGTGCGCTCAATGCCATTCACCTGCTGCATCTTGTCGTGGAGTACCTCTTTCAGGTGGTTGGTGTCGCGGCAATGGATTTTGACAAACATGGAGTAGTTGCCTGTGGTGTAGTGGATGTTCGTGATCTCTGGTATCTTTTTAAGTTCTTCTAGAACACTTTCATATAAAGCACTCTTTTCCAAATAGATACCTATAAAGGCCGTTATATCATATCCAAGCTTGGCGTAGTTGATCTTCAGCGTGGTTTTCTCTACGATTCCGGCCTCCTGCATCTTATTTATGCGTACATGCACCGTTCCCTGTGAAACAAATACCTTTTTGGCCACTTCCGTAAAAGGTCTTTTGGCATCCTGAATCAGGATTTCTAAGATCTTAAGGTCGGTTTTGTCAATTTCGTAAAGTTCTGCCTTCATAGACTATATTTTTTATAAAATTATAATATAAAACCTTATTAATTTATAAATAGTACATATTTTATTAACTATTGTTGAATAGAATAGCAATCTATACGTTACTTTGTTGCATCAACGCACTGTAAGGCGGCAGATAAGGAGACAAAACTTACAGATCGTTCTAAAACAATGTAGGGTGTTGATCCCGATAATCCCGATAGCTATCGGGAATCGGGAGGCAGACAAGCTACAAAATAACAATGTAGGGTGTTGAAATTGGCAGACAAGCCCTCCTGTCTCGGGGGTGGGGATAATGGGACAAACGCAGAATAATGGGTTGACCACTAACCCCGATAACAATCGGGGTTCTTATGTTCTGCAGCTAACTACCCCGTGGAGGTTCGACCCCTCCCTCTACAGCAACAAACCCGCTCCGCCCGAGCGGGTTTTTCATTTTAAGCCCCATACCAATCGACTTTACAATTTGGCTTCAATATTTTTTTAAGCAGCCGGGGTTAACCATATTCGTGGGTTATGACAAAAGATTTTCCCTGGTTTAGCAAATACCCCGCGGGTATACCGCATGAGATTGGTCCGCTTGAGTATCAATCATTAATTGAACTCTTTAAAGCGGCCAGCAAAAAGTACAAAGAGCGGGTCGCGTATGAGAACATGGGCGCCACCCTTTCCTTTGCTCAGACCGATGAGCTTTCAACGGCATTTGCAGCGTACTTGCAAAAAGGGCTTGGATTGAAAAAAGGAGACCGCATTGCCATACAGATGCCGAATGTTCTCCAGTTTCCGGTCGCCTTCATTGGAGCCCTAAAAGCCGGGTTGATTGTGGTAAATACCAACCCGCTCTATACTCCGCGTGAAATGGAACACCAGTTTAAAGATGCAGGTGTATCAGCTGTTATCATCCTCGAGAATTTTGCTTCTCACCTGGAGCAAATCATGGATAAGATACCCGCCAAGCACGTGATCGTCACCAGCATGGGCGACATGCTAGGTATGTTTAAAGGAGCGCTGGTCAATTTTGTTGTACGGTCGATCAAGAAGATGGTGCCTGCATATTCGCTACCCGGTGTTATCTCTTTTAAGCAAGCGCTGAAGAAAGGTCACGAACTGACATTGGATAAACCAGAAGTGAACGTAGAAGATATTGCCGTACTTCAATACACAGGTGGTACAACAGGTGTTGCGAAAGGTGCTCAGTTGTCTCACAGAAATATCATTGCTCACAACATGATGGTGACGCACTGGTTTAAGCCGTACATGTCGGCTAACCGGCACGACATCATGATCACCGCCATACCGATGTATCACATCTTCGGGTTGACAGTGAACGGAGTGTTGATGTACTCAACAGGAGTGAAGAGTGTGCTCATCACGAACCCACGCGACATACCTGGATTCGCGAAGGAATTGAAGAAGCACAAGTTCACCATCATGACAGGTGTGAATACGCTCTTCAACAGCTTACTGCACAATGAGGAGTTTAAGAAGTGCGACTTCTCGTATCTGCATGGTGCCATCGGTGGAGCCATGGCTGTGCAAGACGCTGTGGCGAATAAGTGGGAAGAAGTGACAGGCACGCCTGTAGTGGAGGGCTACGGACTGAGCGAAACCTCACCGGTACTTTGCTGCAATCCGCTCGATAGCAAACACAGGCGCGGCACTATTGGTATACCGATGCCGAGTACGGAAGTGGCCATCTTTGATGATGATGGAAACCAGTTGCCACAAGGACAGACGGGTGAGATTTGTGCGCGCGGCCCCCAGGTGATGCGTGGCTATTGGCAAAAAGATAATGAAGGCGTCTTCTTTCACAACGAGTGGTTTCGCACGGGCGATATCGGCCTGATGGACTCGGATGGCTTTTTCAAAATTGTGGACAGGAAGAAGGATATGATCAAAGTGTCGGGCTTCAATGTATTCCCAAATGAAATTGAAAATGTGCTCGCTTCACATCCTAAAGTATTAGAGGTAGCCGCCATCGGTGTGCCGGATGCTAAGTCAGGGGAGGTGATTAAAGCGTTTATCGTGAAGAAAGACCCAAGCCTCAACGAAGAAGAATTGAAGAAATTCAGTCACGAAAACCTGACTAACTACAAGGTGCCCAAGTATTTTGAGTTCCGCACGGAATTGCCCAAAACCAACGTAGGTAAAATTCTGCGCAGGTCATTGAAAGAGCAAGAGGCCGCGAAGGCTGCATAGAATTTTACTTTTCAGTTTTCTTTTAAATCATCAGCAAATGAGAATACTTTTTGCCATTGTCTTTTTACTTATGGCAGCGCCCCAAAGCATGGCGCAATCTACCCTGGCTTACCCGGAGGAAAGGCACTTATCGAATGTAAGGCAGCTTACGTTTGGTGGCGATAATGCCGAAGCGTACTGGAGTTTTGATAGCAAGATGGTGAGCTTTCAATCCAACAATAAAAAATGGGGCCTTGGCTGCGATCAGATTTTCTACATGCCGGTTGACGGTATGGACTTAAGCAATGGGAATAAGCCTATGCTCATTAGTACGGGCCTAGGTCGCACTACGTGTTCCTTCTTTCTGCCAAAGAATAAGACAATCTTGTATGCATCTACACACC
>JAIENH010000090.1 GCA_019751475.1 Cyclobacteriaceae bacterium | reverse complement strand
AATCTCCTTTTCAAATTTTCTTAGGTGAGCAAAGGCCGTGGTCATGTATTCTTCCACGGTGCGCTTGGAGATGTGCATGCGCTGGGCGATTTCGGAGTTGGAAAGGTTTTGTTCGAGCCGCAGTTGAAAGGCCTCGCGGCAGCGGGCGGGCAAGCCCTGGAGAGACTCACTCAGGCGGGCATGCAGGGGAACCACAGGTTTGGACGATTCCGGTTCTACCGGAGCGATGTAGGTGGTTTCAAAGTGGCGGTAGTGTTCTTCGTATTTGCGTTTTACGGCCAGGTGTTTGATGTAGCGGATGACTTTGTACTTGACGGATGTGAACAGGTAGGCTCTCAGCGAGTCATTTCCAATTCCTCCCTACGCTCCCACAGCGAAACGAAAACGTCTTGCACGATTTCTTCGCAGTCTTCTTTGGTGTCAATGGTTCTGCACGCAAACTCGTAAGAGTTTCTCAGGTTGACAAAAATTAACGAGTGGATGGAGAAGATCGGCAAGCTAGTAGAGGTTGATCCATTTGTAGAAGGCCTCGTGGCAACGGGATTGGTCTACATCGACTCATGTAAGGAACTGCGATTGCTTACTGAAAACTGCCAATGCATGAGCGTTCCTGGCGTAGGTTTCGTAGGTGCCGATAACAAAACGGGTAAACTTACGCGGTGGCTTGAGAGACGATTGGGAAAGAAGATAGAAAATGTTCTGCATGTAAAGTTCAAGTGACTCTTAAAGTAGTGAGCGATTGCCAAGGCCTACTTAAACGGATACCAAAACTGCTTCGCGTAGGTACGTGGAAAATTTGGCTCCTCTTTAATTCCAATTTCACCAATGCCTTTGGATTCATAAATGTTTGGATTGTCGTATGCTGTTTTGAAAATATGATCCCATAGGGTTAACCATGCGCCATAATTTACCTGGGCATCCTTATAATCCGCGCGGTGGTGCCAACGATGGAGTTCGGCTACACAGAAGAACTTTTTCAGAAAGCCTGCTTTGTAATTCAGGTTGGTGTGCTGCATCATCATGTTGATGGCCAGAATAGCCAACGCTGCAACAACAACGGGTTGGGGGGTGCCTATCACAAGACACAATATTATTCCGGGGCTACCTTCCAGAATCTGATGCAATGCGTGTCTCTTTTCGCCATTTAAAAAATAGAGACGTTCTGAGCTATGATGGATTGAGTGGAGTTTCCATAACCACTCATATCGGTGACTTTGCCAGTGAACAGCGAACAAAAAGAAGTCGATAATGGTGAGTGCCAAAAGCACTTGTATCCAAAGCGGCAGCGTGGCAGGGAACCATTGTGGAAACGGGATCCAAACGGCAAGCCAGATAAGTGCAAATTGGGCAGAAACTTTAATGAGATAATTGACGATGTAATATGTAAAGTCGAGGTTCCAGTCAGTTCCATTCACCCAATTTTTTTCGAACGGCAGCCAGCGTTCGAGCAGTAGTGCTGCCAAACCGAATAATGCAATAACAGGTACGGTGGCCAGATATTGATTGGTGCCGCTTTCCATCAACCGGATAATTGAGACAGAAGCAGACAGCATAAAAACCGGGTATATGGCATACTGGAAAAGTTTTTTCATAGCTGAAGAATTTTTTCCAAATTCTGCAGAAAGAAATGGCTATGCTTGAATAAACTGGCTATTGTTTCAAAACCGCAGAGGGGTTGACCCCGAACATATCCATGAAGGTGCGGCTCAAATGGGCGGTGTCAGAAAAACCTGCTTCGTATGCGGCTTGAGTAATCGTCATACCCGCAAGCACGGAGGTAACCGCTACACGCATACGGCACCAAAGAATGAAAGGGCGTAGCGGAATGCCGACTTCCACTTTAAACAAATGTGTAAAGCGACTGGTAGAAAGGCAGGCCATCTCCGCCAGCATTTCCAAGCTAAACTCATGTGTGGTGATGTGCGAGCGAATAAAGTCTGTAACTCTCTGTATGCGGTCGTCAATCAGGTTGACAGATCTGATTGCTTTTGTGAGTGATGTGGGTTTGCTGCCCCCCGCAAACGCTTTTCTATCCGCTTCTGATATGCTGCCTTCAATGGATTGAACGGATTGGGTGGGGTTAAATGCGGTGAGAATTGCTTTTGCCAAATCAGACTCGGGCTCTATAAAAATAAAGGCAGTTTCATTATTCGTTGTAGTTTGATGGAGTTGATCAGGCAATACTAATACGGCCTTTGAAACTAAGACATTGCCCAAGGCGTCTTCAATGTGTATCATGCCATCCCTACTGACAATTATTTCGAGGGCGTGATGCTTGTGTTGATCCGTCTGAATAGCCGGGCTAATAAAGGTGGCATGGTCATCAAAAATCCGGATGTGTTTCACAGCGTGTAAATTATATATTTAAGTATTTGCTTAAATAATAAATAATTGTACTTTTACTGCGAATTTAAACAAATGAACAAGAATACTTGTATCCGCGTGCTCGCTGATGTAAACCAGATAAAAGAGTGTAAGGAAAAAATCAGGGTTAACGCTGCCACTTTCTCAGATTTGGCCAGAGTAATAGAGCTATCAGGAAATACCGTAAGGTTGAAAATACTGTACTTGTTAGAAGAAGAGGGCGAGTTGTGCCCGTGTGATCTTAGCGATATACTTGAAATGAGCGTACCAGCTATTTCGCAACATCTGCGTAAACTCAAGGATGGCAATGTAATCCAGGCTAAGCGGGTTGGTCAAACCATTTTCTATTCACTCACGGATGATCATTTAAAAATACTGAAACCTTTTTTCAGGCATATTCACCATCAGCGTGCAACTGAAAAAGCAATGAGCGCATAGATTATGCAAGTAATTACAAAATCAATTATTACATGCCCCCAGTGCGGATTCCATAAGGAAGAAGAAATGCCAACGGATGCGTGTCAGTATTTTTATGAATGTGAAAACTGTAAAACTTTGCTTAAACCAAAATCAGGAGACTGTTGTGTTTTCTGTTCATACGGAACAGTTAAGTGCCCACCCGTACAGATAAATGTTAACTGTTGTAAATAAGATTGTGATATGATTACAAAAGCAATGAAGGGGCTTGGAATGATAGGGAGTGGTGTGCTAGCCGCCATACTTAGTTCGCTATGCTGCACTGCGCCAATAGTAACACTTATTGCCGGAACGAGCAGTCTAGCGGCTTCAATTTCATGGTTGGGGCCAGCAAGGCCTTATCTGGCGGCAGTTACCATTCTGATACTTGGCTTTGCGTGGTACTCTAAAGTGTATCCCAAAAAAAGTACAGATGAGTGCGCTTGCGACAATGGAAAAAGAGAATCGTTCCTGCAGTCTAAATCGTTTTTAGCTATCATCTCACTCTTTGCATTGACCATGCTTGCCTTCCCGTACTATGCTCACATTTTTTTCACGCACCAAAATCAGCAAGCCATGGTGGCTGATACGTCAACGATTAAAACTGCCGAGTTTAAAATTACGGGTATGACCTGCCAGGGGTGTGCGGAACACGTCATGTATGAAGCTAACAAACTTGCAGGCGTATTGCAAGCCAATGCTTCGTTTGAAAAAGCAAACGCTATTGTAAAGTATGATGAAGGCCAAGTCTCCTTGTTGGAAATTGAACAAGCTATAAATGGAACTGGTTACAAGGTCATTCAAGTTGTTCAAAGTCCAGGCCATAACTGATCGATTATACTTTCAACATCCGCGCATTGATGGCTACTACTACAGTACTTACGCTCATCAATACGGCACCCATGGCAGGACTAAGCATGACTCCGAAGTTGTACAACACGCCCGCGGCTAAAGGCAAGGCAATCACATTGTAGCCGGTTGCCCATACCAGGTTCTGAATCATTTTCCTGTACGTGGCTTTTCCAAACAAAATAAGATTCACCACATC
>JAIENH010000528.1 GCA_019751475.1 Cyclobacteriaceae bacterium | reverse complement strand
AGTTGCCAAATGTGAGTGTAAATTCTCCCTGGCCGAGAAACTGTTTGTTCTGCCAGCCCACCACATCATCATACACACACATGCGCGGAAACCACTGCGCGATGATGTAGGAGTAGTTACCGTCTTCCGGAAAGTACTCCATGCCACTGCGGCCATCGTTGGGTGTGGCGTTATGCATCCGGTCATTAATGTTGAATGACCACTCCACCGAAAAAGTATATTTCTGTCCGGCTGCTAATGGCTGAGGCAAGTCTACCCGCATCATGGTTTGGTTAATGGTGTAGCGAAGGTTTTTTCCGGCAGCGTCCTTCACACTTTTGATTTTAAATCCACCATCGAAATCATACAGACCCAGGTCACTGGCAATCGCTTTGGTATTTACAGAGTCGCGCACCGAGGTTGTCTCCGTCTTGAGTGTATTGTTTCCTTTGGCATTGATATTCTGATCAAGTTGAAGCCACAGGTAATTAAGTGCATCGGGTGAGTTGTTGTAATACAGAATGGTCTCGGCCCCGGTGATGCTTTGATTGTTATCATTGAGCTCGGCCTTGATCACATAATCAGCACGTTGTTGCCAATAGCGTGGGCCGGGGGCACCACTGCCCGTGCGATACTCATTGGGCGTAGGCAGCAGTTGGTCGAGTTGTTCAAACTTGCCTTGCCACTTGGGTGTTTCGGTTTTGGCAGGCTCCTGGGCTACGACCCATACGGAGAAAAAGCTGAACAAGAGAAGTAGAAGTTTGCGATGCATAGAAGGTTGTTTGATTTTTAATTCAAGCTACTGACAGATTTTACCACGGTATTCGGTCTTTCATGAGGATGAAGGCGATCCCGGCAATAGCCGAAGAGAGCACCATTTTCCAGTCTCTCCGGTTGGTTTTGGCCAAATCAATGGCAATAAAACTAACTGCCAGAAAAATCCCAACGATTATTATTTGACCAAACTCCAGACCTACATTAAAGGCAAAGAGCTGCATGACAATGCTGTGGTCTTTACCCAACAGCGCCCGAAGGTAATTGGAGAAGCCCATGCCGTGCACTAACCCAAAAACCAGGGCAAGAATGTAGTTGATCTGTACCTTGCTTTGGGTGGTCTCCTTACGGAATAGATTTGAGGTGGCTGTGATAAAAATAGTGAGAGGGATTAAAAACTCGACCAACGGAGCATTTACCGTAATAACGTTGAGTGTGGCCAGCGCGAGCGTAATGGAGTGCCCGATCGTGAATGCAGTGACCAGCACTAACACATGTTTCCAATCGCGCACTACGTACACAGCACAAAGCGCCAGCACAAACAAAATGTGGTCGTAGCCATTGGCGTAATCAAGGATGTGATCTTTGCCAAGAACGAAGTAAAGCTGGAATTCAGACATGAACGAAAAGTACAAAAAATGACAACAAATTTTCATTTCAAAATGCAGAAGGATGAATGCTAAAGGGTGATTTTTGAATGATGAAGTGTTTGTCCTTCGCTACTGGACACTCCGCATTCAAACTTCCATTCAAGGGAGTCTGATACTTTTAACACCGTCTTTGATTCTTGGCACGGCACGTTTTTGGCAGCCATTCTGTATTTTTGACACATGCTACTGCTAAATTTTTTTGCCACCCTGCTGTGGCTTCACCCGATACACGTATCGGTGACGGAGGTTGAATACAGCGAGAAGAACAAGTCTTTACAGATTACCTCACGGATTTTTATTGACGACCTGGAGACATCCATTCGCACGCAACTGAAGCAAGAGGGGCTCGACATACTGGAGCCGAAGAACGGCATGACGGTAGATCAATTGGTGAGTGGCTACTTGAAAGAGCATATTAAAATCAAGATTGACGGCAAGCCCGCCAAGGTCAACTACCTGGCGCACGAAGTGGAAGACCTCGCCATCATTTGCTACCTGGAAGTAGAAGGCGTAAAAAAGATGAAGAACCTGGAGGTGACAAACGATGTCATCATGGAGACGCACGAAGATCAATCAAACCTTGTACACGTAACCTACAAAGGACCGGTGAAGAGCGCCCGGCTCACACGCAATAAGTCGTTTGAAACATTTGCCTTTGCCTCTAAATGAATGGACAAAATTATCTCAAGCTGGCAGGCGTGCTCAGTTTTGCCATTGCGCTGTTACACATCGTGATTATTTTTATTGGTGCGTCTGCTTATCGCTACTTTGAGGCAGGCGAAGAAATGGCTTCGCTCGCTGAACAAGGTTCTTGGCAACCCGCTCTGCTTACCAGCGTGATTGTGCTGGCGTTTATCGTCTTCGGTGGGTATGCATGGTCAGGCGCTGGCATGATGGCTCGATTGCCCTGGCTTCGGATTGTATTAATCGTCATTAGCGCGATCTATCTTTTACGCGGCAGCGCAGTTATCATTCAACTGGTTTGGTTCATAAACAGTAAGGCAACGTTAAAAGACATAGTGTTTTCTCTTGTCTCACTTACTACGGGCGTATGTTACGCGGTAGGCGTTAAATTGCTTTGGCAAAATCTCAAATGAGTTAGATCACCTCACATCTTCAACATTCCCGGAATTACTTTATTTTGCATCCCAATCAGACCATTCTATGAGAACTAAAATTGTTGCCGGTAACTGGAAAATGAACAAGACGCTGGAGGAAGCAAAGACACTTACCTCCGAGGTGATGGCCATGACGGCCGATGAGGTGAAAGGAAATGCCATCGTGGTGTTATGTGTTCCGTTTCCTTACCTGGTCACACTCAAGAGTCAACTGGGAAATTCACCTGTGAAATTGGGGGCACAAAATTGCAGCGAACACGATAGCGGTGCGTACACCGGTGAGGTGTCAGCTGCAATGCTCAAGTCCATCGGCATTCCGTATGTGATCCTGGGTCATAGTGAGCGCAGGCAATACTTCGGAGAAGATGGCAAGCTGCTCGCCAAAAAAGTAGACAAAGCACTCGCTAATAATCTCACACCGATTTTTTGCTGTGGCGAACCGCTGGACATACGTGAGAAAGGCACACATGAAACATTGGTCAGGCAGCAGGTAGAAGAGGCGCTCTTTCATCTTTCCGCGGAAGCGGTGAAGAAAGTGGTGATTGCCTATGAACCCGTGTGGGCCATCGGCACCGGCAAGACTGCCACTTCACAACAAGCGCAAGACATGCACGCGGTTATCCGGAAGCAGCTCGCAGCCAAGTACGGAGAGGCCACGGCTCAGGTGATTCCTATTTTATATGGAGGCAGCGTGAAGTCTGACAACGCCAAAGAGTTGTTTTCTTGTCCCGATGTGGATGGTGGCCTGGTGGGCGGTGCCTCGCTGAAGAGCCGCGACTTTGTAGACATTATAAAAGGCGCTTGAAGAAGCCGTTTTGAGCGACTCCAACGGCAGAACTATATTTGCTGAAATTTCTTTATGAGACTCGGACAGTTGGCCAGAAAACTGGAAATCAGCACAGACAAAATAGTAGACTTTCTTGCATCCCGGCAGATCACCATCGACCCCGGGGCTAATACACGCCTGGAGCCTGACCACGAGATGCTTATTCTCCAAAAGTTTGCCCCTGAGTTGCTCGAACTTCCGCAGGAGAAAATCGAAGAAGAAATTGTGGAAGAATCAGTTACACCAATAGCTGTAGCACCTGAGCCCGCCAGCGAGCCGATGGAAACCACTCCACTCACTCAACAACCGGACGAGTTACCCGAATTGATCAAAGCGCCCAAGGTGGAGCTACCCGGCTTGAAAGTGATTGGCAAAATTGAACTGCCGGAGAAAAAGAAAAAAGAACCGGAACCCACCCCACAACCTGAGCCTACCGAAGGTGCTGCACCGCAGAAGACCTTTTCAGAAAACCGGAGGCCTCAGCAATATCAAAAGCGCCCGGCACCCCCGCCTCATAAA
>JAIENH010000473.1 GCA_019751475.1 Cyclobacteriaceae bacterium | reverse complement strand
GACTTTGGGCTACTGTGTAAGCTCCCCTAAAGTTCAGCCATTTGAAAGTTGAATATAAAAGTTCAATTTTAAAATGGTTAAATATGAAAAAGTCAAAATTCACAGAAACACAAATCGTAAAGGCAATCCAAGCCTGTAAATCTTCCCTGAATCCCGGCCAATTAATAATAGAAAAAGACTTACCCCGCAGCCTCCGCGGAAACACTCTGCCGGTCGCGCTGGTATGGATAATCGAACAGGCCGTGCTCTTTGATAGCCGCCTCTACTTTGTGGGGCACAAACTTCTCCCAGCCAATGTCGCCTTTGCGGATCATGGCGAGCACATTGTCTGAAATGATGTGAAGGTTGCTTGTGTTCGCATCTTTGATGTCCTCCATCTTATTGTTGTCCATCAGGTAGCGGAAGAGGTTTTTGGTTGTATCGGGCAACTGCGATTCAAAGTCTTTGAGCATCATCAGCTCGTGCGAGTCTTTCTTCCAAGCCGGATAGATGTAGAGCTTTATGTTCGTGCCAAAGAGGGAAGCAAAGCTTTCCAGGATGCCACCCTTAATGTTCTCATACGTTTTCACTTCGAATACTTTCTGAAGAGCATTGATGCCGAGCACCATAGCAATCTTCTTTCCTCTCGTGATCTTGGAGAGGTAGTCTGCCAGGCGGTAGTATTCAAAGTAATTTGAAATCAACACAGTCTGCCCCAGCGAACAGATTATATCGGCACGATAGAGAAAGTCTTTCTCATCAATTTTTCCATCGGCACCCAGATCATTCAGCGTAAGTTCGGTGAGCACCACGATCTTGGACTTATCAACGTCAGGTTCATTTTTAAAATGCCTGCGTGAAGTCAGAAGCATGTCCACGTTCACATGTGTTACCGGGCGGAACCGTCCGCGTAGCACCAATACATTTTTCTTGTACAGTGTTTCTGATGGCTGAAGTACCGTGCCATCGGGGCCAAACATCGCAGCTTTGGTCAGTCCGTTCTTCACCAGTTTCATTGCCATGAGGCGATTGTCCACATGTTTGAAGTCGGGGCCGCTCATACGAAACATGTCCACTTCAATTCTTCGTGTAGTCAAGCCATCCAGCAGCGACATCATCACCGCTTCCGGATCAGGCAAGAACATACATCCATACAACAGATTCACACCCACTATACCGATGGCAAATTGCTGTTGAAGTGAGTCATTGTCATGCATCTTGACGTGTACCACGCAGTCATTAAACTCTCCTTTCGGATGCGTTTGAAACCGAAGGCCGATCCAGCCGTGCCCCTGGTTGGTGCGCTCATAGTTCAACGCTTCTACCGTATCCGCGAAAGCGAAAAAACGAACTTGTTCAGCGCGGTGTGGCAAGCGCTCCAGCAGAAGCGAGTATTCCTTGTCCACCATTTTCACCAGCCGGTCTTCGCACACATATCGTTCACACTGCCCGTAGATGGCATCGGAGAACTTCATGTCGTAGGCAGAAATGGTTTTGGCAATCGTACCCGATGCCCCTCCCACTTTAAAAAAATTAGCTGCTACCTCCTGACCTGCACCAATCTCGGCAAACGAACCGTAGATAGATTTGCTCAGATTAATCTGTAATGCCTTCTCCTGGGTAGTCAGTTTCTTCGTTTCTTCCATGATCAGGTTAAAAAATTTAGTCCTTCAAATTTAGCTTCTTCTTCAGAATCCTTGGCATCGAATACCAAAGTTAATTGCACTACCGTAACAACGCGTCTTTGATAATTTTGGTTTAAGGCCTATTTTGCCCCGCTTTAACCAAACACTTCATGGCAAACCGGGGCAACTTCTCAAGCCGATTGGGCTTCATACTGGCAGCAGCAGGCTCGGCTGTAGGCTTAGGCAACATCTGGCGGTTCCCCTATTTGGCGGGAACAAACGGAGGTGCCGGCTTTCTGATCATCTACCTCCTTTGCATTTTCACCTTGTGCTTTCCGGTGATGGTGGGCGAAATCGCCATCGGGCGAAGAGCCGGAAGTGATGCGTATGGTTCCTACCAAAAGCTGGGTGGCGGCCGTTGGGGTTATCTCGGCTTGTTTGGCATTTTGGCGGGTGTGTTCATCCTGTCCTTTTATAATGTGGTGGCAGGCTGGGCGTTCGGTTACTTCTTGGAGATCTCTTTCGGCAATCTGCTCAATCATGATAACTTCGGTGCCTTCTTCGGCAGCTATGTAAACGATATCGGGCCGCTCTTTCTTTTCTCGCTCGGGTTCATGATCATGACGGCCTACATCGTTTCGCAAGGCATATCCAAAGGGATTGAAGCCGCGAACAAAATCATGATGCCGGGACTGTACATTATCCTGATTGGGTTGATCATTTATAGTCTCACGCTTCCTAACGCTATGGCAGGAGTTCGCTTTTACTTAGTGCCAGACATAAATGAGATCACTTCCAAAACAGTTTTCTATGCATTGTGCCAAGCATTCTTTTCGCTTTCGCTTGGAATGGGTTGCCTCATCACGTTTGGATCTTACGTTTCCAAGGACCAGAACATTATTAAATCTGCGGCCATCATTTCTATTGCCGATACGTCTGTTGCTTTCCTCGCGGGATTGATGGTGTTTCCGTTGGTGTTTTCGCTTGGCGCGGAACCGGGTCAGGGCCCGAAATTGATTTTTGTGATTCTTACACAGGCCTTTCAAAGTATGGGACCCATTGTGGGCCGCATCGTGGGTGGCTCCTTCTTTTTATTGATTTGTTTTGCTGCCCTTACATCTACTATCTCATTGCTGGAGGTGCCGGCAGCGTACCTGGTAGACCAGCGAAAGCTTCCTCGCAAAGCGGTGGTGTGGGCAGTAGCCGGATTGATTTTTGTTCTTGGATTGCCAACCATGTTTAGTCAGGGATTGGTACCGTTCTTGAATAAATTGCCCGTTCATAATAATCCTGACTTTCTTTCCTTCGTATCGGATATGTGCGACATATCACTCACACTGGGTGGATGCTTAATGTGTATCTTCATCCGCCAGCGGTGGAAGATTGAGAACATGAACCAGGAACTCATCATTGGTAACACCACTTACATGGGCACAATTGGTCAGCGTTATATTGATGTAGCCATCATGTGGGTGTGCCCCATTTTGCTGGGTATTCTTTCTACGCTTGTAATAATCGATAAGTTCTTCGGCCTGGAGTGGTTGTTTGGCTGAGAAACTTACTTCACCCAATCTGCTACAAACAAATTTGTATCACGGGTACCGTTGTTGTTGCGGTTGGAAGAGAAGATAATCTTCTTTCCATCGGGTGAGAACATTGGGAACGAATCAAATACTTTATCGAAGGTTATTTGCTCAAGTCCGCTTCCGTCTACGTTGATCATAAATAAGTTGAACTCAAAACCACGCGTACCTTTGTGGTTGGAGCTGAAGATTATTTTCTTCCCGGAAGGATGGTAAAACGGAGCCCAGTTGGCTTTGCCCAGTTGTGTGATCTGTTTCACGTTTGATCCGTCCGCGTTGCACGTAAAAATCTCCATGGCTGTTGGCGCCACTAAGCCTTGCTTGAGATAATCCTGGTATTCTTTCTTTTGATCTTCGGTAGTAAATCGCGAGGCACGAAAGACGATGGTCTTGCCGTCAGGCGAAAAGAATGCACCACCATCATAGCCGAGCTCGTTGGTTATTTGCTTCACGTTTTTGCCATCGATGTCCATCACGTACAAATCGAGATCACCATTGCGCGTGGACGTGAATACAATTTTGTCGCCTTTTGGAGAAACCGTAGCCTCCGCATCATAGCCGGGCGTGTTAGTAAGCTGCTTCAGCATTTTACCTTGAAGATCAGCGACAAAAATATCGTAGCTGTCATAGATTGGCCACAGGTATTTGCCTCCCGGCTTTCGCTCCGGTTCTACGG
>JAIENH010000494.1 GCA_019751475.1 Cyclobacteriaceae bacterium | reverse complement strand
TCTTTGAGAATAAAAAAGCGGTTGTCTTCTGTGGCGATGAAATAAGTTTTCTTATCGGGCGAAGGCTCGCTGAAGACCAGTTGCAAATTGGTGAGAGAAGGATCAGCGGGTGTGAGGCTTCCATTTTCAATTTTCTTCAGGCCTTCATTAGCCGTATCCAGGTATAGATGAGGGCCAATTTGATATAAGCCCGTAAATCCGCCAAGCGCAACTGTAGAGGCAGCCACAAGTGATGGTTTGTTGATACGTTCGCGCAGTTGATAAAGCCCTTCGTTATTTAAAAAGTAAACACTGCTGTCGTGAGCATGAGACGAAAAAATATTTTTTGCCTTCGGTAATGAATCGCTGAGCGACAGATAATTGATTTGATTGAGAGCATCCAGGCCAATTTTTCCGAACCCGGACGTGCCAGCTGCATAGACCTGGCCCCCGGACGTTACGGAAAGGGAATATACCGCCCCTTTAATGCCCACCATGGCCCATGTGCGACCATCAAACTGCAATACACCCGAGCGATTGGCAAAATACAAGATACCGTTGTTGTCCTGCTGAATGTCGAAGCTGAGGTAGCTGATGTTATCATTACCTGGTTTGTAGTGCGATAAAAAATAATGACCGGGTTGTGAAAACGCGGAACAATAGAAAAGCCAACTGACGAACGATAAAATGAATCTTTTCATCATGAGAATAAAAAAGGTGAAGTTTCCTTCACCTTGGTTTTATGAATGCTAAAATGCTTCTATTTCACCACAAAAACAAAGTCACTTCCGGGCGCATTATCGCCAAATTCGCCTGCCCGCGGCTGCGGCTTGAGGGCCTCTACATAGGTGTTGATTTCACCCAGGGTTAAAATCATGTCTTTGCTGCCCCGGCTTCTGAATGCCTCCAGCAGTTTTCGTGCAAAGGGAGAATTCATGCCGGGCCTGCCATCGGGTACATATTCTTTGCCACCGGAAGTAAGGTAGCGCCTTGTTTTGTAGGTGAGCTTCCGGGTCACCATCTCCGCCTGCGAGGCTTCTTTATAGGTCTCGTCATCCAAGCCACGGTGAGCGATGGCCTGATCAAAGGTGCCTCCAAAGCATACGTCCATCGCCAGGAAGATGTGTTCGCATGGAATGTTGTTGATGATAGAACGCAAGCGGTTATGCGACAGGTAGGTGGTCTTGGCTTCATCGTTGGCCAGCGACTCTTTTGTTACCACAAAGCCCTCACCGAAGGTCTGGTCAAACTGACCGTGACCGGCAAAGAAGTTAAACACCTGGTCAAGAGGTTTGTATTTTTTTTCGGCATACTCGCGCAACTTTTTCAAAATAGCGGATTGAGAACCTCCTTCAACAATTTCTACTTTGTAGCCAAAATTCTTGCGGAGTTCCTCCGCGATCATGCGTGTATCGTTCACGGGGTTGATCAGGTCTGGCCAGTTGTCATAGTCATTGGTGGCAAACATGATGGCATAATCGGTGCGGTCTAATTTGCTGGCATCCGCCAGGGCGGTAGAACCTACGTTGATAGTGCGCTGGCTGATGGTCTTGGTGCCGTCCATGTTCTCCGCGATGATTTCAATAACGTTCATGCCATCCATCAGGGTGATGCTTTTTTCAATCACACTTTTGTGTTTCTCTGCATCAGTCTCGGGCAGTATGCTTTGCATTCCACGTGAGGCAGACTCTGGGCTCTCTTTCACAATGATCATGATATTCTTGATAGGAGAGGCAGACTCGATTTCGAATTTGATTTTGTATTTCTGTTCGCCCGAGTAGTTGGTTTCAGCGGTGGGCGTCACCCAACTGATCACCGGTATGGTGGAGTTTACCAATTTGGTGGGGTCGGTAAAGTCAACCTCAAATTCATTGGTGCGCGAACTGACGTTTTGGGCCAATGCGCTGCTTGCGGAAAGTCCGAAGACAATCAGCATTAAATTTTTTAGGAGAGTTTTCATAGGAGTGTATTTTAAATACCGTAAATCATTTATTGATGACCAATTTAGTTGCCACTGATTCCTGGTGTTGCTGATTCTGCACTGCCAATCGGACAATATAAAGTCCACCGGAAACGGTGCTAGCGCTCGCATCCCAGGTGGTAGAATAAAAGCCGGCCGCCAGGTTTTTATTGAGCAAGGTTTCTACCGGTTTGCCCATGCGATCAAGGATTTCGAGCCGCACAGACAGATTGCTGCCGGTATCGGGCAAATTAAAAGGTATCGTAACGAGGGTAGTTGCCGGATTGGGCGACACCTGACCGAGGAAGATCCGGTTCGGCTTCAGTTTTTCGTTGGCGTCTTTGCCGAAAAAGATTTTGAATTCACGCGACACATTAGGATCAAACGAATAAGAAGACTCCTCTTTCATATTTACGGGTCGTTGCAGCGATACATCAAGCAGGAACAGATCTTTTGTGTTATCTCTGAACATACTGTTATCCCACGATAGTACAGTTCCATCTATCACCTCTGTCTCTGCTCGGAACGTCCAAGTAAAGCCCTCAGCAGTTGGCACTACATCCCGCGAGAATTTTTTCATAAAATGCTCCGGATGTGCAAAACTAATTTCAAAATTCCCGTAAGGAGAAGGCGGGGCCAAGTCATCCTTGTCATCATACGATAGGCTGGCATCGCCACTCATCCCTATGCCACCAAAATTAAATTGACGTTCGCCTTGTGTCATTTTGATGGGCACGATCCATTCATCATCGTCTATGCGCGATGAAAGTGACAGCTGAGCAAGCCGTCCACCGTTTGGAGAGGTTCGCAGTTTTACGGGTACGGAGACAGCCGCATTGGCAAACACAAATCCTCCGCTGAATACCTCAATCGTATTTCCGTCTGCATAACTCCCGCCTTGAAATAATTTTACAACACCGACACCGGCTATGCCTGTACGACTGTCCTCCCAGTTGATCGGCATGGTGTAGGGATTGCCAATCAGGTTGAAGCCAGCTACCAGGTTAAGTTGGAACAGCGTAGACTGACTGAACGTGGGGGCAATGGCCCCGTCAAATTTCAGGTTCTTGCCTTCGCGGCTCAAGATAAAATATCCTTCACCCCTCGCCACGGCAGAAAAGGAGTTTGGATAATTCAACCATGCCTGCGGATTGGCTTGATATTTCAGAAGCTTCCACTGAGAACCATCGGGTGCCCCAAAATCCGCAAAGATGTTGGCGATGTTAGTCGTGGCAAGATCCAATGGTATAGAGATGATTTTATAATCCGCCACCTGGCTGCCTGCGGCCACACCCACAGCAATAGTGGTGGCAGAAAATGTGAGTCGTGTTACATACGAGCCGGTAGCGGGGCTCAGCGTGGTGTTGTTGGAGCCATCTTTGGCGGTGAAGAAATACTCCATGCCCATGTCGTCAAAGAAAGTAGTCTGAAGCGGAAAGTCATACTTACTGGTAGCGGCATTAAACGTACCATTTAACGTCTGGTATTGAGTGGCCGTTACTTTGCGGTAGCTCATCACCACAGATGCTACCGAAACGTTGTCGGTGGCAGTGACGCTGAAAACCTGTCCGCTAACACCGCCTTTTGGCAGGTTGGCCGGAGGAGAAAAGGAAACTACCGGTGGAACGTTGTCTAGCGTGGTAAATGTCCAGGCGGTAGCGGCCACCGCTGCGGATGGATTACCAAACGCGTCCACGTATGCACCGGCATCCACAGAAATGAAATACGTAGCCAGGGCATCAAAAGGTGCCGCGGGCGTAATCGTAAAGGTATTACCAGCAGAAGATATGCCATATCTTGCTGATGGGACACCTGTTGACATGGTTCTAAATCCACTGGGCGTTCCTTCTCGTATGAACATCGGACAAATTCTAGAGGTTCACTTGGGCTGGGCGGCGCACAACTTAGGTAAACAAGTTG
>JAIENH010000639.1 GCA_019751475.1 Cyclobacteriaceae bacterium | reverse complement strand
AATGAAAGGTGGCTTAAAGTCCATCAGCGGGTCCATATTGTCAAACAGCGACCGTATGTTCTCTCCTTTTAGCGGAGGGAGTATTTCTATGCTAAATAATGTCTTGCCATTGGCATTCTTGATGTGATCCGTTACTTTCATGAAGCTAATTTATAAATGTGTTAATGTGAAGATTTGAAAATTTCTAAAATGTCATTTCCAAATTAGCCAATTCTCAAATTGAATAAGATAAATTCGGGGCCAACCATCGCTCCACTTCTTCCGGGGTCATCTCCTTTCGGTCGGCATATTCAAACACCTGGTCTTTATCAATTTTTCCAAGGCCAAAGTACTTGGCATTTTTATTCGCAAAATAATAGCCACTCACCGATGAAGCAGGATACATGGCGTAAGACTCCGTGAGGCGAATACCTGCCTCTTCCGGATCAAGCAAATCAAAAATGGTTTGCTTTTCCGTATGGTCAGGACAAGCAGGATAACCGGGTGCCGGACGGATGCCCTGGTATTCTTCTTTGATCAACTGATCTGTAGTGAGCGACTCTTCACGGGCATAACCCCACCACTCTTTTCTTATGTGCTCATGCAGGCACTCTGCGAAAGCTTCAGCCAACCGGTCTGCCAAAGCCTTCACCAAAATATCGGAGTAGTCATCATTTTCGCGCTTATACTTTTCAAGTAGCTTCTCGATACCGACTCCTGTGGTAACAGCAAACATCCCGATGTAATCGGTGATGCCTGCTGACTCAGGTGCAATAAAATCAGACAATGAAAAATTAGGCAGCCCTTTAGCTTTCTTATTCTGCTGGCGAAGAAAGTGCAACGTAGTTAGTGGATGCTTGCACGCCCGATCTTTGAAAAGTATCACATCATCTGATGCTGTGCTTTTGGCTGGATAAAATGCCACCACGGCATTCGCCTGTAGCTTTCGCCCTGCTACCAATATCTCCAGCATCTCTTTCGCATCGGCAAAAAGTTTAGTCGCTTCCTCGCCTACTTTAGAGTCGCTCAATATCTCCGGATACCGACCATACAACATCCAAGTCTGGAAAAACGGAGTCCAATCGATATAATTCCTGATTTGATCCAACGGAAAATTCAGAAAGGTCTTTCTTCCGATAAAGGCAGGCGGTACAATGATCTGCGTTGACCAATCGATAGCCACCTTATTCTTTCGCGCTTCCCGTAAGGGGATATAATTCTTCTCTTGCTGTCGGTCTTCGTGGTCTTTACGCAAGTGAATGTACTCTTGCTTCACGCGCGCCTTGAAACTACCACGGGTATCGGGATTAATAAACTCGCTGGCTACAGGTACCGAACGCGAGGCGTCCAGCACGTGCACCACCGGCCCATCGTACACAGGATCAATCTTGACAGCAGTATGAATACGTGAGGTAGTAGCCCCACCTATTAGCAACGGTATCGTCATCTTCTCGTGCTGCATCTCTTTGGCCACGTGTACCATCTCATCCAGTGAAGGCGTAATCAGCCCGCTCAAGCCAATAATATCCACTTTTTCGCGCTTAGCCGCTTCAATGATTTTCTCTGAAGGCACCATCACACCAAGGTCAACTACATCATAATTATTGCACGCCAATACTACTCCCACTATGTTCTTGCCGATGTCATGCACGTCACCCTTTACAGTCGCCATCAATATCTTGGCGGCAGGTTTACCTACTTGACCGCTTCTCCGTTTTTCTTCTTCTAAAAATGGGGTAAGGTAAGCGACTGCCTTCTTCATAACACGGGCGCTCTTCACCACTTGTGGTAAAAACATCTTGCCGGCACCAAACAAATCGCCCACCACATTCATCCCCGCCATCAATGGGCCTTCGATAACTTGCAATGGCTTGTCAAATTTGAGCCGAAGTTCCTCGACATCCTGATCAATAAAATCAATGATACCCTTGACGAGCGAATGGGTAATGCGATCTTCCACCGGTTCGTTTCGCCACGTATCGTCCTGCTCTTTTTTCCTGGCAGAACCTTTTACTGTTTCGGCATATTCCAATAGTCGCTCGGTAGAATCGTCTCTTCGGTTGAGCAACACGTCTTCCACCCTTTCCAAAAGCTCTTTCGGTATCTCATCATACACTTCCAACATGGTTGGGTTAACAATACCCATGTCCATGCCATTCTTAATAGCATGATACAAGAAGGCCGAGTGCATGGCCTCGCGCACGAGTTGATTTCCGCGAAAGCTAAAAGAAACATTGCTCACTCCCCCACTCACATGGGCATGAGGCAGGTTCTCTCTGATCCATTTTGCAGCCCGGAAAAAATCGAGTGCGTAATTCCTGTGCTCTTCAATGCCCGTTGCCACGGGAAAAATATTGGGATCAAAAATGATGTCCTGTGGAGGAAACTTTACTTTGTTGACGAGGATGTCATAAGCACGTTTACATATATCAATTCTGCGCTGGTAGGTGTCGGCCTGTCCTTGCTCATCAAAGGCCATCACCACAGTTGCAGCGCCATAGCGCTTCACTAATTTTGCTTGTCGGATAAACTCTTCTTCTCCGCCCTTGAGGCTGATGGAATTCACAATACCCTTGCCTTGCAAACATTTCAAGCCGGCCTCTATCACATTCCATTTGGAAGAGTCAATCATTACGGGCACCCGCGATATCTCAGGCTCGGATGCCATAAGGTTGAGAAACTTGACCATGGCTGCTTCGGAGTCGAGCATGCCTTCGTCCATGTTTACATCAATCACTTGCGCACCACCGCGCACCTGGTCAAGCGCTACTTCCAGGGCTTCATCAAATTTGTCTTCTTTGATCAGTTTAAGAAAGCGTGCAGAGCCTGTCACGTTGGTGCGCTCCCCAATGTTCACAAAGTTAGATTCGGGAGTAACCACAACGGGCTCAAGGCCGCTCAGGTGAAGTTGTACAGGATTGTGTCTAATCATATTTCTTAGGTCAACTATCTACAGACGACTGTCCACAGATACGCCTCTGTATTACAATTTCTTTCTAAGTGATTGAATTTGGGTAACAAGAGTATTTGTTTTATCATATATCAGATTAAAATCTTCTTCAGATATAATTGATCTTCGCTTTGCGAGGTAGATACATCCGATAATCTCAATACCAGATCGAATTGCTATCCCCAAGAATCTTTTAAATTCAGGATTTGTTTGACCGGTTGAACCTTCTGCAATGTTTAAGGAGACAGAGTCGGCAGCCCTTTTGATTTGAGAAGCTAAAATATAGAGTTCATCCTTGGGAAATTTTAGAGAAATAGCGTGAACAAGACCTGACAACTCGACCGACTCATTCCAAACTCTCAAGTTTTCAAACTTAAATTTCTTGGTTTCCATTTCTTGATTTGATTAGGTCGACCGTGGATTGTCAACAGTGGACAAAACACGCGGCTTATAACGGGTAGCTATTTCTGCAATTACTTTGATATGCTCAGGCGTGGTGCCACAGCATCCGCCCACAATGTTTACCAATCCTTCACTTAAAAATTCTTCGATCTGCTCGCCCATTTCCTGCGGAGTCTGATCATAATGACCAAACTCATTTGGCAAGCCAGCATTGGGATAAGCGCTCACAAAAAACGGTGCTTGCTCATTCATTATCTGAAGGTATGGGCGAAGCTGCTTTGCCCCGAGGGCACAATTAAGACCAACACTCAACAAGGGCACGTGCGAAACAGAAATGAGAAACGCATCAGTGGTCTGACCCGACAGGGTTCTGCCACTCGCATCGGTGATCGTACCTGATACCATTACCGGTACTTCCTTACCCAGTTCTTCAAACAATTCCTGAACCGCAAAGAGAGCTGCCTTTGCATTCAACGTATCAAAAATGGTTTCAATCAAAAGAAGATCAGAGCCTCCTTCG
>JAIENH010000011.1 GCA_019751475.1 Cyclobacteriaceae bacterium | reverse complement strand
CTATACCATAATTGTGTTGATGGATCTATTTTTAAATCACGGCTTCCCTTTGAATCGTATGTTTGAGAATAGGAAACATGCGAGTAGAAGCAGAAACAAAAGGTAAATAGTCCTAGAAGGATACTAGTACAGGTAAAATTCAAAGCACTGCTTCTCATAGTAAAAAAGTTTACATTTTTAAAATTATTTTTTTAGCGACACATCAAAAACACCTAACAGAGTTGTTTCAGGATCAAGCGTAACAGAACCTGGTTTCGATTCAAGTACAAACATGAAAATTGATTGCTTCGATGTAACATTTACTTTTTTTACTTCAGAAGTTGTATTTCCTGCGGAAGCGATTCCAATCTCTAAGGGAAATGAAAATGCATTTTGCTGCGTTTGTTCAAAGGTAACCTTCAATTCTTTTTTCTTGCTGTCCCACGTCCATTGGCCCTTGATGGTAGGCATGCCTGTTTGGTACAGCCACTGCGAAAAGAAACTTTTCAAATCTAATCCAGAAGCTTGCTCCATTTCATATCTGAAATCTAATGTTGTGGCATTGGCGTTAAAGTATTTTTTATAGTACGCCTGAATTCCTTTTTTGAAATTTACTTCACCCATCAACTCGCGAAGCATATGCAACACCCATGCGCCTTTTTGGTACGTCAGTGCGCTGGTCACTTTCTCCATGTCGCTTAGTTGATTGTGAACGATAGGTGAGTCTGGGTTTATTGCCAAATATTTGATGATTTGTTCTCGGGAAGCTTTCAAACCTTTCACAAACTCATCGCGACCTTTGCTGTGTTCAGTGTAGAGTAGCGTAAAGTACGTAGCAAATCCCTCACTTAGCCACACATCATCCCAATCACCTTTGGTCACGGCATCGCCAAACCATTGATGTGCCAGTTCGTGAACAATCACGTCTTGCCATCGTACATCACGTTTTCCGCTCACAGATTTTTCACTATACATAATGGCCGATGCAGCTTCCATTCCGCCAGTAGAATTATTCGATTGAATGTTGGCAAGTTTTTCATAAGCGAATGGCCCGACATAATCTGAGAAAAAAGTCAGTGCCTGCTTGGTGGGCGTTTGGAAATCATAAAATCCTGCTTCCCGGTCTTGCCGATACACCCATGTCTCGATTGATTTTCCTTCGAATGAATCCACATACTGCACTGCAAATTCAGCAACTCCCAGCACAAAGAGCCAAGGCGCAATTGGCACAGCTTGTTTCCAATGCGTGAGTTTGTTTCCATCTAGTAAAAATGATTCTTCTTGCAACAATCCGTTCGACACAACTTTGTACCGCGAAGGCGCTGTAACAATGAATTCACAAGTTGCTTTGTCGTACGGGTGGTCTGCGAGTGGGAGCCAATGATGGCCAAGATTCGGCCAGTTGTCGCTGAAGAAGGAGCGGTCGTTGTAGCGATTTTGTTTGATGGCCAAACCCGCATCGGGAATTCCACTGTACTTAATCGTGATAGAAATTTGTTGACCAGCAACAGAAGCTGGAATGGCTATCAGCAATTCATCCGACCGATGCGAAAAGGAAAGCGTTTTGCCATTACTCATGATGCTTGCCACCGTCATGCCTTTACCTTGCAACTCAGAACTGACATTGGTTAAATCCAATCTCACCTGCTGAATACCCGCCTTTTTGAAATTCAAGAAAACAGTTGCTTCTGCGCGGACGCTATCATTCCTATCCGAAAGCCAAAGTTTGAATTGGTAATGCTGAATATCAATGTCGAAGTTCTTGGGGTAAGTATCAGCGAGACCTATTACTGGTAGCAGCTGGCAAGCCGAAACAATGGCGGTAAATAAGGTTTTTCCCATACAAAGTTGAAATTCAATAAATCTAGTGAAAAATTGGGGCAGCAGAAGTATGAGTATTTGGCGTGCTTCGCAAGATGAATGGCTTTAAAATGTCAAAAGCTGGCCGTTTGATCTCGTCATTTATTCATTGGAGCTAATGTGCAGAATAAGGTAAAGCTTTAATATACTTCCCATTGACTAATAGGTATATTTTTATATACCTTTGTATTTTATACTAAACAAATGGTATATGTTAAATTTTTTATTATAAGCCTAAATGGCAAAGTGTAGTGAAGTACTTCGTGCATTATTACGTCATGGATGGTACGCTGAAAGGCAAAGCGGATCGCACGTCATTATAAAGCATCCCGAAAAAGAGGGTTTTATTTCATTCCCCAATCATGGAACAGCTGAAATGGGGAAAGGATTAATGAAGAAAATCCTTAAACAAGCAGGCTTAAAAAAATTATAAATAGAAAAGATCGAAAACAGAAAAACGAAAAAAGAAATGGCTAAAATTAAAGTGAAAGTTGAAAAGACAACGACTGGCTTTTCAGCATATGCAGAGAAATATTCGGCTTTCACTACAGGGAGAACGGTCGCAGAATTAGTAGCTAACATGGTTGAATCTTTAAATCTGTACTTCGAAGAGGCAGAAATTAAGAAGGTTGTTACCCCGAATGACCTTCTTTTTGAAGTCGATTTGACAAGCGTTTTCGAGGTCTTCCCAGTCATAAATGTGAAAGCATTATCTGGTCGCCTAGGAATGAATTACACATTGATTTCTCAATATGCAACAGGGAAGAAGAAACCCTCTTCTAAACAGGCTGAAAAAATCATGGAAGGAATTCATGAAATCGGTCGTGAGCTCTCCGAACTAACTCTTATTGCTTAACTGCGCGGGTCACTTAGCATGGCGTGAGTTATATAATGTTATCGCGTTATGTTAAGTAGCTTTGGTATCCGGGCCTAACCCAAACTTAATAGAAAGTTTTTTAAGCGCGGGCATTTCAGAACTCAATATTAGTCATTTACAACGGTGGCCAGAGCCAAATGCGGGGTGGCGCGATGGCATGTGCGTGGAAGCATATTTGGCTCTTGATTTTTTTCGTTCTTTTTGCATCAAGGCAAAAAGAACAAAAGAAAAATAAGGTGCGAACACCTTTGAAGTTCTGGTGAGCGTTTAGCAAGATAATGAGCTAATCACTGAGTCTTATCCGATTGCCAGTAACGGAAGTGGTAGGAGAGTGTGGGCGATTTTATCTTGTGAAGCCCTTATAAGAACTCTTCTTTAGATTTTCTAAATCAGCTAAATCCTTATCTCTAACTAATTTCTCCTTATCTAGGAGTAAGTCATTTTTTGAAATGACATTGAATTGAACACCGTCAATTTCCCCAACTTCTCTGCTTGCAAAGCATCTTTTGAAATCTTTGTGATAAAACGCAACAAGTTCTGGAAGAAAGTCAAAATGAAATTCGTCTATACTAAATTTTATGAATGTCTTCTTAGGATCAAAGACTATTTTGTCAAGCTCGTTCTTTAATTCGGGACTTATTTCAGATATTCCACCAACGAGCTTAATGAAGTTGTCATTAGTGGCTTGATACCACACGTCAATGTCGTATTGAACGTCTTTTGGAAGATTCACCGAAGGCCTTGGAGTTCCATAAAAGCTAATGGCAACGCCACCTACAAACATGTATTTGACTTCATGCTTATTAAGTGCCTCGGCAACGCGCCTGATTCCTTCGACTAGATCTTTTTCCATTGTAGCAGACTAGGAGCTTACGCTCGTGCTACTTTCTTAATCTTACTAAGAGATTGAACAACTTTCTCTTGACGCAACTTTTCCTTTTGAGTCAGAGGTCGCTCGACTCTGTCATTCTTCAATTCGTTATAAGAGCTATATAGTCGCAAAAAGGCCATGTGCAAATATAGTATTGACTTACTTGATAATCAAACGTTTGGGGTGTATTCCAAAATGTCGCATCTCTAAGCAGCCTGAAGTATTTGGGGTCGAACCATCTCAATAACTTTTTCCCAT
>JAIENH010000050.1 GCA_019751475.1 Cyclobacteriaceae bacterium | reverse complement strand
ATCGCAATACCAATCAGCGGTGGGATAATTTCAAGACATACGTTGAAATATACAATGAATCTAATCCCGCTAGTTTTCAAAGCAAAATTCCTGCCTTCGTAAAAAAATATCGAGGTAATGATAAGGCCATCAATGCCAAATCAGAACTTCAGTTTCAACCCCTGCTTGACATTCACTACTCGCCCGACTTACAGAACCAAGGCACCCATCGCACCAAGATTTACTTCTTTGTAATAGTGGCGATTTTCATTTTAATCATCGCGTGGATAAACTATATCAATCTGGCGACTGCTCGTGCCATGGAGCGGGCAAGAGAAGTGGGCGTAAAGAAGGCCTTGGGTGTTTTACGGACTCAACTGATTTCACAATTTATTTTTGAATCGCTAATGATCAATTTCATCAGCATTCTGCTTGCCGTTGCGCTTGCGTGGCTGGCACTTCCACTGTTAAACTCGATCGTAGGTCGCTCGTTTACGTTTGGTCTTGCACAACCCTCCTTCTGGGTTTTGTTGGGGGCGTTACTTTTGGCCGGCTCACTGGCGGCTGGTTTTTATCCAGCCTTTGTTCTTTCCTCATTTAAAACCACTGAAGTTATCAAGGGAAAAATTGTGAGAAGCGGTTCGGGCTTATCGCTGCGCAGCGGGTTGGTTGTTTTTCAGTTTGCATCATCCTTGGTATTGATTGTAGGGACGTTTGTGGTATTTAGGCAATTGCGATTTATGGAAGGCCAGGAAAAATATTTGACCACCAATCAAATTCTTGTGGTGAAAGGGCCTGAAATGACCGCAATGGAAAAGTCTTTCAAAAATGAATTATTGCAACTCACTACAGTTGACAAGGTGGCGATCTCATATAATGTTCCGGCCAGCGGCCCAAGCATGAGCTCGGGCATCAGAAAACTTGGAAATCCGGTAGAAGAAAATAGAATTGGAGATAGCTATTGGGTCGGGCCTGACTTTATGGAGCTTTATCAAATTCCGCTGGTGGCTGGCAAGTTTTGGGATGCCCGCATAGAATCTGAAATGGATCAGGTAATTGTTAATGAGGAAGCGGTCAGGGTCTTTCGATTGGGGACAAATACCGATGCCCTCAAAGAAAAACTGATTATGCTTGGCGACACCTTCTCCATTCTTGGTGTGGTGAAAAATCATCATTGGAATTCGCTGAAACAAGTGCATAAGCCCATGGTATTCAGGATAGCAAAATCAGATGCAGGCAATATTTCTATTCGATTATCTGGCAAAAATCAAGTGGCACTTGATCAAATAAAGCAAACATATTTGAACTTCTTTCCGGGAGAAACTTTCTCGTATTACTTCATGGATGATTCGTACAACAAACAATATGAATCGGAACAGCAGTTTGGAAAACTATTCAGCCTGTTTTCAATTTTGGCAGTAGTGATTGGTTGCCTTGGGCTCTGGGGACTTGCTTCATTTACTACGCTAAATCGTCTGAAAGAAATCAGTATCCGCAAAGTACTGGGTGCCTCGGTAAATTCGATTTTGCTTTTACTCACACGGCAATTTCTGAAACTGCTTTTCATCAGTTGTGTAGTTGCCTTTCCGTTGATATGGTTTGGCGTTACCGGCTGGCTGGGTCAATTTCCTTATCGAATTCATTTTTCTGTTGATCTATTGCTCATTCCGGTAGTTGTTCTGGTTGCTATTGCTTTGCTGACCATCAGCGTACAAACCCTTCGGGCTGCCACCGCCAATCCCGTTGATTCGTTGAAAAACGAGTAAATCATTCCTTTTACCGGCTTCGTCAAATAATTGTCGCTATTTCTTTAGCAAACTATATACTAATGTCTACATTAGTCTTACAAATGTTATACAAATGAGCAAAGATTACTTAGGTGAATTTGAAGAACTGGTGCTAACGATGGTGGGCATCTTGCAAGATGAGGCCTATGGCAACGCAATTGTAAACGAAATCAAAACGCGTGTAGGGCGAACGTGCAACCTCAGTGCCGTGCACGTCACCCTCTATCGCCTGGAAGACAAGGGCTATGTAAAATCAAGCATGGGCGGTGCCACCAACGCGCGAGGCGGCAGGCGCAAACGGATTTTCACCATCACCAATGCCGGGCTCGCCATGCTGCGCGTCATGAAAGAGCAGCAAATGCAATTGTGGAAGTTAATACCTCGTCTTAACTATGATACAATGATTTGATGATGGACTATGATTCTTACACTCACTGTAGTCGCTTGTAAAATTGATCTCAATGGTGAATGAAAAATACAAATACTCTGAACTGACCGCTAAGATCATCGGCTGTGCTATGGAAGTTCACAAAATTCTTGGCAACGGATTTCAGGAAGTAATTTATCAACGAGCCTTAGCAATTGAGATGGAGATGCAAGGTTTGAAATTTGAGCGAGAATTTGAAATCCCGATTTTCTATAAAAACCATCCACTAGGCACAAGGCGAGCTGATTTCTTTGTTGAGGAAAAGGTGATGGTGGAATTAAAAGCTGTTATTGAAATGGATGATGCTCACTTGGCTCAAGCTATCAACTATTTAGAAGCATATAAAATGGAAGTGGGCTTGCTCATCAATTTTGGAAGCAGGAGTCTTCAATTCAAACGAGTAATGAAAACAAATGAAAATAAGTGATGAAAGTTCCGGGGAAAGTAATCACGTCAATCAGATAATCACGCGAATCATAGTCAAGACGTTTGCTTGGTTCTGCCCACCCGATTTATACGAAAGCATCGAAGGTGATTTGTTGGAGCAGTTTGAAGAAGATGTAAAGCTGGTCGGTGAAAAGCAGGCGAAGAGAAGACTTGTATGGAATGTGTTAAAGTTTTTCAGGCCGGGAATATTGTTAAGAAATAAATTTTCAATTGAACTTAATCAAGGACATATGATCAAGAACTATTTGTTTGTGCTGTTGCGGGGTATGTCGAAAAGGAAATTTCATACCGCCATCAATCTTTTGTGCCTCACGCTTGGCATCACATTCGCGCTCTTGCTTGGAGTATTCGTCTACCAGGAGCTGCAGGTAAACAAAAGCCTGAAGGATGCTGACAGGCTCTACCTGGTGCAAACTCAGGCTAAAGCCACGGGTGACTACAATTTTTTTGTACCTAGCAAGTTGGCAAGGCAGTGCGTAGAGCAGTATCCGCTCTTGTTTGAATCTTCTTTTCGCTTCTTCGATCGGAATGTGACATTCTCTAAAAATGAAAAACACTTTCGCATTCAAAGCATGATTGGCGATGCTTCATTCATCGACATGTTTGGATTCACCGTGCTATCAGGTGATGGCACCACTGCCCTGAAACAACCCAACTCTTTAATCATCACTAAGAAAACAGCAAACCGCTTTTTCAACCGGTGGGATGTGGCAGGCGAGACGCTGACGGTTTCTACCGAACAAAATGGCCGCCAGGAGTACACCATTGACGCTGTGATCGATGATCCTGAAGACAAAAACTCCATCACTGACTTCATGAACATGGATGCCCAGGTTATTCTCTCGCTTGCAAGCTACCGCGATTTTTTTCCCCAATTCGATCAAGACTCGTGGAAAGACCTGATCATTACCCATCTGAAACTTGCACCCAATGCTCCCCTGCAGGAAGCGGAGCGTGTAATCAATCAATTGATTGACAAAAACACGATCACCACCGATTCGGATGCAAAGACGCATCTGCTCAGCCCCATCCGCGATTACTACCAGTTAACAGATCACGCAGCGGTGCAAAAGCTGATCATCTCGTTGGTGGCAGTTGTCGCCCTGATCTTACTGCTGGCCATCAGCAATTTTATCAATATCTCTATTGCAAGTTCGTTTTCACGTTCGCGAGAAGTGGGTGTGCGGAAAGTAATGGGCGGACTA
>JAIENH010000046.1 GCA_019751475.1 Cyclobacteriaceae bacterium | reverse complement strand
TGGCCATGACAATATTAGGCGGGTTGCGCTTGTCGTTCGGCTCATCCGGAGGGTATACGTCAATCAATTTCACAATGAAGTCTGCATCTGTACCGCTCATCGAAACTTTGAGGCGCGCTGCAATCTCACCTGCCAGGATCACATCTTCCTGCAGCACATCGGACTGAAACGTTAGCACATCTGGACGGTGTGATGCTTCACGCTGATCGTCCGTCATAAACCTGCTGGGCGTGAAGACCAATCCTTCCGTCTGTGATGTGTAAGGCACTGGCTTGGCAGGGTCACTTACATACTCAAATGCTGCTTCCACGGGAGTGGGCGCATTAATGGAAAGCTTACCTGCTGCACCAAAATATAATTTGACGGCCGGAATACCTTTGGGGGGCCACTCGGCAAACTGCTTCCACTGTTTCAATCCACAGTCAAACATGTACGCTTCTGGCAAACTGGTTTGCGCATTGTCTTTAAGAATAGAATTGAAAAATTTGCGTTCAATGTTTCGCTGATAGAAAGTGGAGATGCTGTCGCCAAAGTAAATATGATTTACCATTTGATAGCCCGTCTCGCGCGCCCAATCGCCATGACTCCAGGGGCCCATCACCAAAGTGTTGTAGGCACCCGGGCTTGAACTTTCAATTCGCTTGTAAATGTTCAGCGGGCCATACAAGTCTTCGGCATCGTACCAACCACCCACTGTCATCACGGCATGCTTCACACCCGTGAGGTGTGGCAGCAGGTTTCGCTTCTGCCAAAACTCATCGTAGTTCGGATGGTCAATAATTTGCTGCCAGAAGAAATTGTCGTTGTGATATTTTTCGGTAGCGTTTTTAAGAGGACCCATGTCGAGGTTAAACTGATAACCGTCTTTGGGCTGCTGGGCATAGAAGCGATTGATCTTATCATCATACCAACTTTTGGAAGTAGGGCCGTCATGCTGATAGCCGAACACAGCAAAGGCCGCGATGTAGCTTTGCAGAAAAGCACCTTGATGATGAAAGTCGTCAAAGAAGAAATCGGATATGGGCGCCTGGGGCGAAGAAGCTTTTAATGCCGGATGCGCATCGGGTATGCCGGCTGCGGTATAGAAACCGGGATAGGAAATGCCCCACTGGCCAACCCGACCGTTATTGCCTTTAATATTTTTAATCAGCCAATCAATAGTGTCCCACGTATCGGAAGCCTCATCAGTAGCTGTTTTGTTTTTGCGGTCGTTGCCAGGAATGTTAGGTGTCATGTTATCAAACACACCTTCGCTCATCCAACGACCGCGTACATCCTGGTAGACAAAAATGTAACCATCTTGCATGAGGAACTTTGAGGGCCCTAACCGGCCACGAGGGAACTTGCTTGTGCCGTAAGGTGCTACACTATAGCACGTGCGTTGCATCAAAAAAGGATATGTGCGCGACTTATCTTTTGGCACATACACTGCGGTGAAAAGCTTAATACCATCCCGCATGGGAATCTGGTATTCAAACTTATCGTAATGTTGGCGTGCGTAGACAGAATCAGGTACCTGACCAAAAGCGGCCGTGCTTACACTGATAAAGAAAAGGAAGGCTATTTTTTTCATTCATGTCAGATTTTAAGGCCCAGTAAGGTAAGCATCCTGCATTACTATTTCAATGAATAATAAACTACCGGACTGCTGTAATTAACAACAGATTGTTACATTTCACGCATGAAAAAGTCACTATTCTGCATTCTCTTATGTTTCATCCTTGCGGCTTACGACCAACCCACCTCCGTTACCCGCATTGCGTTTGGTTCATGTAGTGATGAAGACCTGACTGAACGCATGTGGCCTGCTATTGTGGTGCAAAAGCCTCAACTCTGGATTTGGCTTGGAGACAATATTTACGGTGATACACACGACATGGGGTTGTTGCGCAAGCAATACGATCAACAAAAGGCGGACCCTCAATACCAGGCATTGCTAAAAACCTGTCCGGTTATCGGAACATGGGATGATCATGACTACGGTCAAAACGATGGAGGAAAATTCTATGCTAAGAAAAATGAGAGTAAAGAAGAGCTTTTGCGCTTTCTGGATGTGCCAGCCAACAATCCCGTGCGCACGCATGCCGGTGTGTACAATTCCTACAGCTATGGCACAGGAGCCAAAAAAATTAAAGTTATTCTGTTGGATACTCGCTCCTTTCGCGATACGGTGCTTCATTCCCAAGACCCTGCCAGGCGTTATGATCCTAACCCGGAAGGCGATATGCTAGGCGAAGAGCAGTGGAATTGGTTTGAACAACAGATCAGCAACTCGGATGCTGCCATCCACATCATCGGCTCCAGTATTCAATTTATCTCTAATGATCACGGCTACGAAAAGTGGGGCAATTTTCCGCGATCTCGCGAACGGATGATAAAACTATTGGCCAAGTATAAACCGGCTCGACCGATCATTATCTCCGGAGATCGCCACATAGCCGAAGTGTCTAAGCTTGCCATCAATGGACTTCCTCAACCCTTGTATGATTTTACCTCGAGTGGCCTTACCCACACATGGGCTTCAAAAGATATGATTGAGAAAAATCAGTATCGCATCGGGCAGCTTGTGATTGAGAAGAACTTCGGTATGATACTAATCGACTGGAGTGGAGCATCACCCAAAATCACATTCGAAATTCGCGGCCACGCGAAGGATCCGTTAGACGCTCCCATCACGCTGGAATAGGCACATTGGCCACTAAAAGGATAACAATTGTTTAAACAATTCTTTTGAGCGGCTGTTTTTTGATTTGAATTAAAACTCTACTTTTGCGCACCAAATCGAAAAAAACTATGAAAATGAGAAATTCCCTAGTAATTGTGGCCCTTTTTGCAGCATTTACGCTGGTTATCAGCAGCTGCGGCAACCAGGCTGCTAAAGAAAAAGCACGTTTAGATTCTATCCGCGTAGCAGACTCAACAGCAGCCGCTGTTGCGAAAGCACAGAAAGTAGCAGACTCTCTTGCTGCTCTTCCTAAGCCGATCGCTGAATTTGTGATGGCAACTCCTAACCTCAGCACGCTTTTAGCCGCTCTTCAGGCTGGCGAATTGACTGACGTATTCAAAGGAACAGATGCATACACTTTGTTTGCTCCTACCAACGATGCATTCGGTGCTGTTCAGTCAACGGTTGACATGTTGTTGAAAGCTGAGAACAAAAGCAAATTGCAAAGCGTATTGAAGTACCACGTAGTAGCTGGTACCATCAAAGCTGGTGATTTGAAAGATGGCCAAACTCTTACTACGCTTCAAGGCGAAAAACTTACTGTGAAAATGAAAGACGGTAAAGTATATGTAGGTGGTGCAGAAGTGACTAACCCCGATGTTGCTGTAAACAACGGTGTAGTACACATGACCAACAAAGTATTGGTACCTAAGAAAATGTAATCGATTACAAAGCGATTCAAAAAGACCCTGGCCCAACAGCCGGGGTTTTTTGTTGGTAGAAGAACCAGAATTTATTCCCATCTTTTACCCTTAAATGACCCTCGGAAAAAAATACACCCTGTCCGTTGCTACGGCCCTTGTCATCGCCAACATGATCGGCACGGGGGTATTCACATCACTGGGATATCAAGTAGGCCCGTTGCCATCAGGATTTGTCATCTTGATGCTTTGGCTGCTGGGTGGTGTAGTGGCCTTGTGCGGAGCACTCACCTATGCAGAAATATCCACTACGCTGGAGCGCTCAGGCGGAGAGTATTTGTATCTCAGCAAAATATTTCACCCAGTGCTGGGGTTCACCAGCGGGTGGATGAGCACGGTGGCGGGATTTGGCGGGGCGATTTCAGCTGTAGCTATCGCTATCGGCTCGTATTCATCT
>JAIENH010000618.1 GCA_019751475.1 Cyclobacteriaceae bacterium | reverse complement strand
TCCATCCGCAAAAACAGCAAGATAAAAGTGCGTACGCCTCTGCAAAAGGTTTTGCTCCCTGTGCTGGACGAACGCTTCTCGCAACGTATCAAGGGCGTAGAGGAAATTATCAAGTCGGAGGTAAATGTTAAGTCAATCGAGTATGTGGACGATGCCTCTGGTCTGCTGGTAAAAAAGGTGAAGCCGAATTTTGCAAAGCTCGGCAAGCAGTATGGCCCGAAAATGAAGGAGGTCTCTTCGGTGATTGCATCCCTCACAAAAGAGGAAATCGGCACGCTGGAAAAAACAAACGCATTAGCAAACGATGGTTTTAATCTGGTACTGGAAGACGTGTTGATCAGTTCGGAAGACATTCCCGGCTGGGCTGTGGCCACTGAGGGCGGCCTTACAGTGGCGCTTGATATTTCCATCACGGAGGAGTTGAAAAAAGAAGGCATCGCCCGCGATTTTGTAAACCGTGTTCAGAATTTGCGCAAAGACATGGGGCTGGAAGTATTAGATAAAATAGCGATCGAAGTAGAAAAAGGTGAGGCGCAGGCCGTGGCAGCCCTGGTAGATTTTGGTGATTACATCCGAACAGAAACGCAAGCCCTCACGTTAGAGTTTAAAGACCAGTTGGCGGACAGTACACCGGTAGATATGGATGAGTTTATGCTGAAAGTGCGAATAAAAAAGGTATAAAAGTAGAATGTTTAACTTTGCATCATGAACATCGAATTGGAAAAATCAGAGATAGTGAGTTGGATTCGGCAACTCAAGGATATCGATCTGATTGAAAAAATCAAATCGTTGAAGCTCGATTCTGAAAAGAAAAGCATCAATAACAGCTCCGCCTCAAGGCAGACCAGGAAATTTGGTGATGGAAAGCACATCATTACGTATGTAGCAGATGATTTCAACGAACCTTTGGATGATTTCAAAGAATACATGGAATGAATTTTTTGATTGACACCCATGTACTGCTTTGGTACATGCAAGGAGACCATCGTCTGTCCAAAGTTATAATTTCACAAATTGAAAGCGATCGCAACAATATCTTCATTAGCAAGGCCAGCTTATGGGAAATAGCTATTAAAGTGGGATTGGGAAAATTGAAAGTGGAGACACCACTTACAGAATTGGGCAGTTATTTAAGTGACAAGAAAATTTCAATTTTAGATTTTAGCTTTCCTGACCTGCAAAAAATAACTGAATTGGAGTTTTATCATCGAGATCCATTTGATAGATTAATTATCAGTCAAGCTATTAACAATAATCTCACGGTCATCACTGATGACAAGAAATTCAATTTCTATCCAGTACAATTATTGCAATGAAAGTCTTAAAATACTTCTTAATAGCCCTTGCTGTCATTGCCTTCGATCAAGTAAGCAAGCAATTGATCCACCACTTCATGTACATACACCAGGAGATCAATGTGCTGGGCGACTGGTTCCGCTTGCACTATTTATTAAATCCCGGTATGGCATTTGGTCTGCGATGGGATAATGAGTTTGGTAAGCTGGCACTCACATTTTTTCGCATGGGTGCCATGGTGGGTATTGCGTGGTATCTGGTCAAGTCGGCACGGAGTGGAGCCCATAGTGGATTCCTCTTTTGCCTTGCGCTGATTTTTGGAGGTGCGGTTGGCAACGTTATTGACAGTATTTTTTATGGTGTACTGCTGAACAATGCACCTTACAATTCACCTACTCCATGGTTTCATGGTCAGGTGATTGATATGCTGTTCTTTCCCATGTTTGAATTTTATTGGCCCCAGTGGGTGCCGTTTGTGGGCGGGGAGTATTTTCTCTTCTTCAGTCCCGTATTCAATATTGCCGACTCTTCCATCTTCATTGGTGTAGTGAGCATTCTTCTTTTTCAAAAGCGGTTCTTCAAAGAGAAAGAGCAGCCGATTGTTACAGTTTCAGAATCAACAATCGTGACCGAGACAATTGTGGTGCAAACTACCTTAACGGATGCTCCTTCATCTACTGATTCGCCTGATCACACCGTACCTTCCCAATCCTGATCATGGCTGAAAATTTGATTATCGCTCCCACCACCGACAAAGTATCGCGCTACGAGACCTTGCTTCCGCAGATCGAATCTCTGGTAATGGGAGAGAGCGACATCGTGGCCAACCTCTCTAACATCGCGGCTGCCTTAAAGCAAACACATGGATTTTTCTGGGTTGGATTTTATTTGGTGAATAAAGCCTCGGCTGACGGCAGGCAAGAGTTGGTACTTGGGCCATTTCAGGGGCCAATCGCGTGCACACGAATTCAATTCGGCAAAGGTGTGTGCGGTGCCAGTTGGAAAGAGAAGAAGGTGCTAATCGTCCCCAATGTTGATGAGTTCCCAGGCCATATTGCCTGTAGCTCTGATTCCAAATCCGAGATTGTACTGCCGGCCTTCAAGGGAGGCGAAGTCGCGCTAGTGCTGGATGTAGACAGCGACAGGCTCAATGATTTTGACGATGTTGATGAACGCTACCTCACTCGTGTTATGCGGGTGATCGAGCGCTTTCTTTAAACCACGCAGGTTTTTCATTACCTTTGTAAAACCCTTTTTAAGGTGGTAAGAAAATTCTTTCCGCTCGATAAAAACTACCTCCTCGAAGAAGCCCAGCTTCTGCTGCATGACCGACTCCTCACAGAACTGATCAACAAAGCAAAATCAGCCTATCAATGGAAGCATAACCCATTAGGCCTGAATGACGCGTTTAGCGAAAGGATCAATAATTATAATATCACCAACCTGAGGCCGCTTACACCCTTTTATCAAAACCTAGCCGGTATTTATCGTTTTAAATTCGGTGATAACCAGCTTGATTTTCTGTGGGATGGAAAAGACCATTCAGAAAAATACCAGGAGGACTGGACGATGACCTTTCACCAATGGACAGACCAGCTTTGCTTTCAGGCCAACTTTGTCCAGGCCGTACTTGACTTGTCAGTTTTCCTGCCACAGAATCGGCAGGCGCACCTGGCTGAAAATCGCATGAATGCAGTCATGTTGGGATTTTTTGATGTGAAGATTCATAAACAGAAAGGCATCGTGGCCATGAAAGTTGCCTGACACGCTGAAAATACGGGTGACCCTCTGCCGTATCCAGCCGTCTATTCCTATATTTGAAAACTAACCTCTTCCTTCTATGAGAAAGATATTTGTTATCAGCAGTATCGTAGTGTCCGCCCTTATCATCGTATGGGCCTATTTCTGGATAGATGCCTTGTTCCTGTTTCTTCTTGTTGGGCCCATTATCGTGATGGGCATTCAGGACATGATCCAACCACGACAGTCCATTCGCATTAATTTTCCGGTACTCGGACGCTTACGCTATGTGTTTGAAGACCTGCGCCCAAAAATTCAACAATACTTTGTAGAGAGCGATACGGATGGTGCTCCCATTAACCGCAACGAGCGGTCTGTCATTTACCAACGGGCAAAAAAACAAATTGACACCGTACCGTTTGGTACGCAACTCAACGTATATGCTGAAGGCTATGAGTGGGTAACGCACTCTATTGCTCCTAAAGATTTTCATAAGATGGATCACAATCCACGGGTGCGCTTTGGCGGAAGAGAATGTAAGCAGCCGTATGACATGAGTGTGCTCAATGTATCAGCCATGAGTTTTGGTTCGCTCAGTAAGAATGCGATTCTCGCCCTGAATGCCGGGGCAAAAATTGGTGGCTTTGCGCACAACACAGGCGAAGGCGGCTTAAGCCCGTATCATCTTGAGCCCGGTGGTGATGTTCGCCGGGATTTCGACCAAATCCTTTTCATTTTCTTCCGGAATCAGCACGGTGG
>JAIENH010000695.1 GCA_019751475.1 Cyclobacteriaceae bacterium | reverse complement strand
CACATCACCTAATCCACCACCTGTAACTTCACGATCATTATTAAGACCCCAATCATTGTAACGCTGTCTTTGAACGTATAGATTGTGCGGAATTTCCTGATTTCCAGTAACTCCGTAGCCAACACGAAGATTCAGGTCCGTGATTGCTTCCGGAACAAAATTCTCATCACTCATCCTCCACTTAAATGCTCCTGATGGGAAATAGCCATACTTATTGCTACCACCGAATTTTGTTGACCCGTCAGCTCTTAAGGTAGCAGTGAAGATATATTTGTCGCTGATGCTGTAGTTGACTCTACCGTAAAATGACTGAATCTCATCATTAACTTTTGAAGAATTAGTTCCAACAACACCAGCTTTTTTTCCGTCAGCAGAAGGCGTTTGATTTGCTGAAGCAAAGTTATTAATCATCAGATCTAAATCTGTTGTTAAGAAATTCGTAAAGTGGAAATTCTTCGATGAGTTAGTAAAACTTTGATACGAGTAACCAATCAAAGCATTCAATTTGCTGTTCTCGAACGACTTATCATACGTGAAATAATTCTCCCAAAGCTTATTGTCAATCTCAATATCATTAAAATATAGCCTTCCATTATCAAATATACCTGTTACGCGCAAGTCTTTGGAATAGGCAGAAGTTCTTGACGATGTGGACCGGTCAAATCCAACAACGGTCTTGAAATTAAGATTCTTTGTAATCTGATAGTCAGCTGAGAAGTTACCTAAAGCTCTAATCGTATTAGTAAAGCTCTTGGATAGATTTAGCATTGCAACCGGATTTGGTTCTGTATTAGAAGGCTGGTAGTATCCTCCTCTACCATTAGGACTGGTAGGATCAAAAAATATTGGTGCTGTTGGATTAGCTTTTAAGGCATTACCATATAAGTCGCCCTCGAAACCAGAGTTATTCGTAATAGGAACATTATCGTCAAGAGTAGTTCCAACGGTAATTTGAGTCCCAATCCTAAGCTTATCATCAATAAACTTCTTATTACCATTAAATCGAATAGAATATCTCTTCAGACCACTTTTCTTAATAATACCTTGTTGATCAGAGTAGCCAAATGAGAATCGGTAGTCTCCACTTTTATCACCACCGCCATATGAAAGATTGTGATTGTGAGAATAAGAAGTCCTTAAAACTTGATCTTGCCAATCTGTGCTAGCACCTTGATTTAAGGTTGCAGCTGCGGTTGGTCCATTGAATGCAGTGTAGGCGGATATGAATTCACTTGGTGAAAGTAACTCATATTTTTTAGTAATAGTGCTAACACTTAAATTATAAGAATAGTCTAAGGCACCTTTTCCTGATTTGCCACTTTTTGTGGTTATCAAGACAACACCATTGGCACCACGAGAGCCATAAATAGCTGTTGCTGAGGCATCCTTTAGCACATCAATACTTGCAATATCATTTGGATTAAGGAAATTCAATGGGTTTCTGGGTGGCGAGTTGCCCAGGCCATTAGCTCCAGATCCAGGGCTAACATCGTCACCAGCAAGAGGAACACCATCCACAACGAACAAGGGGTTATTACCACCACGAACAGAGCTGGTACCACGAATACGAATGTTAACAGAGGCTCCAGGTTCGCCACTAGCCGAAGTAACTTGCACGCCAGCCATTCTACCTTGAATCAATTGTTCAGGAGATGCAATAACACCAGCATTAAAGTCTTCAGACTTCAATGACACAAGTGCACCAGTAACGTCTCTTTTTTCTTGAGTTCCATAACCAACAACTACCACCTCCGAAAGGGCTGTCACATCAGACTGCATCGTAACGTTGACAACGGATTGGCCTCCTACAGCCGCCTCCTGAGTAGCATACCCTACAAATGAAAAAATCAACGTAGCATTGTCGCCTACATTGATTCGATAGTTACCATCCGCATCGGAAACGGTACCATTACTGGTTCCCTTTTCGAGGATGTTAACTCCGGGAACGCCTGATCCATCATCGGACGAGGTCACCTTACCGGAAACGCTCCTGCCCTGAGCCAACGCCATCGAACAACAGGAGGCGAGCAGCACTACGGGTAGAAACCTTTTGACGAGCAAGTAAAATTTGGTCATACAGGTTTTTAGTTTGAGTTTAATTAATTGAGTCTAACAGTTAAATTCAACCTTTTTACAGGTATATTCACATCAATATTAACTTGAAATTACCAGTCTACCACTTGATTTTGACAAAAAATTCGAATGTTTTTACTGGAATCGACCTCGCAACCGTTTGCAAAAAAATTATTACCTTAAACAAAATTTAACATAAGCCCTCTACCCCACCGAAATGAAGTTTAACCAGGTTACCATAAAAGATATCGCACGTGAATTAGGCATTTCTCCTTCCACTGTTTCGCGCGCACTGAAAGACCACCCGGACATTAGCGTAGAGACAAAAAAGGCTGTGAATGAACTGGCCGAAAAGCTTAACTACCAGCCTAACATCGTAGCGCTAAGCTTGCGGCAGAAGAAGACGAATACGATTGGTGTAATTATCCCTGAGTTAGTTCACTTTTTCTTCTCTACTGTAATCAGTGGTGTAGAAGACGTTGCCTACCAAGCCGGCTATAGTGTGATCCTCGCTCAGTCCAATGAATCGTATGAGCGTGAGAAGACGGATATCAAAGCGCTGTTCAATAGCCGCGTAGACGGTATGCTTATCTCGCTTTCGCGGGAAACCAAGAACTTCGATCACGTTGAGTCCATTATTTCAAAGGGCGTCCCGATTGTGTTTTACGACCGTATGTACAGCAATCCAAACACAAGTAAAGTGGTTGTGGACGACTATGTTGGAGCCAAGGAAGCTGTAGAACACCTTATTGACCAGGGATACAAGAAGATAGCTCACCTTGAAGGAGCGCCTGGTTTAGTCATCAGTGTTGACCGGAAGCGAGGATATCTTGACGCACTGAAAGAGAACGGGCTTGCTGTGAAAGATGCCTACATTCAAGAGTGCCCCAATGGAAGTCAAGAGGAAGGCAAGCAAGCTATGAAGAAGTTACTTGCTATGCAGTCACCACCCGATGCGGTGTTTGCCAATAACGACCCGATGGCCATGGGTGCCATGATCGCAATAAAAGAAAGCGGACTTAAAATACCTCAAGACATTGGCGTGGTAGGATTCAGTAACTGGGCTTACGGTTCACTTATTGAACCTACGTTGACTACGGTAGATCAACCCGGTTTTGAAATGGGACAAGAAGCCGCCCGCCTGCTCATCCGGCAGATAGAAGCTGGTGATAAAGAGCAGGAGCCTCTTCCAGAAACAAAAATATTAAAGACCCGGCTCGTGGTGCGGGAGTCTTCCATCAAGAAGGCACCCCGGAAAAAATAGCGCAATCGTTTTCTGAATTTTAAACCTGGGATTTGTGGGTTAAGTTAGGCGCTTGCGCTTACTTGGCTTTTTTAAGCCAAAATTCATGCCTTCAAGCCTAAGCAAGCGACTCGGTCAGCTTCTCTCTATCAGCCAAAATGGTTCGGACGTCCTGGGAAAAACATCTCATGGCAACTTCCGTGTTCGCATATTTTCTAATGCCGTAGTGCAGGTAAGCATTAGTCGTGATGACTCTTTTGAAGATTTCTCCTATGCAGTAATCGCAAAACCTCAGCAGCACGAATACCATTTTCATGAATCACCGGATGCAGTTGAAATAAAAACAGGGTCGCTGGACATACGCATCTCGCGAAACCCAGTGGCATTTACTTTCAAAGACGCTCACGGAATTGTATTGAACGAAGACGAACCGGGGCTCGGCACTTCCTGGATTGGTGACCAGGTGACAACGTA
>JAIENH010000265.1 GCA_019751475.1 Cyclobacteriaceae bacterium | reverse complement strand
AGTACCGCATGGCGATAACCACGACTTGTGGATTGACCCGAATAATCCACTGCGGATGATTACTTCAAATGATGGTGGCGGTTGCGTGTCGGTGAACGGTGGCAAGAGTTGGACGGACGAAGATTACATCACTACACAGTTTTATCATGTCACTACCACTAATCACGTGCCGTACCATGTGGCGGGTGCGCAGCAAGATAATTCTACGATTGCCATCCCCAGCGAAGGGTGGGACCACATGGATGTGTTGGGCGAATGGGGTTATGATGTGGGCGGTGGCGAGAGTGGCTACATCACCTCGCATCCCGACAATCCGAATATTTACTATGCGGGAAGTCAAGGAGCGTTGCTCACGCGCAAAGATGTGAGCACCGGGCAGATTCGTGACATACAAGTTTATCCGAGATTTTTTTCGGGCGAGCCGGCTAGTTCATTACCCGAGCGGTGGCAGTGGACGTACCCGATAGTGTTCTCCCCTCGCGATTCAAAAATTTTATATACGTGTTCGCAGCATGTGTGGAAGACAACCGATGATGGACAGAGCTGGGAAAAAATTTCTCCCGACTTAACCTATGCTGACCCCGAGACCTTGGGAATATCCGGAGGAGAAATCACCCGCGACATGAATGGGCCCGAGATTTACGCGACCGTGTTTGCGTTAGCGCCTTCGTTTCATGATGTAAACACGATTTGGGCCGGAAGTGACGATGGCAAAATCCACATCACCCGCGATGGCGGAAAAAACTGGGCGAACATCACCCCCAAAGATTTGCCAAAAAATTCTGTTGTTGCTATCATCGATGAATCGCGACACAAAGCAGGCACTGCGTATGTAGCTGCCTTCCGCTACCAAGTGGATGATAGACAGCCGTATGTTTTCAAAACAACTGATTTTGGAAAAACATGGACGAAGATTGTCACTGGCATTAAAGACGGCCACTTTGCACGCAGCGTGCGCGAGGACCATGTGCGCCCCGGACTTTTATTTTTAGGAACCGAACACGGAGCGTATGTGTCATTCAACGCAGGCGACAACTGGCAATCACTGCAACTGAATTTGCCCGACACGCCTATTCGTGATTTGGTGGTGAAAAATGATGATGTGGTGCTGGGCACGCACGGCCGTGGGTTTTGGATTTTGGATGACATCAATCCGCTGCGGCAACTCACACCCGAGGTGATGAAGCAAAATGCGATTTTATTTCAACCGAGCGATGCTATACGTGGCGTGTACGATGCGGCTTTCCAATATTATTTGAAAGACAAGGTTGATACCGTGAAACTTGAAATTTTAGATGCCAACGGAAACATCGTGCGCAAGTACCTCGGCACAAAAGCAGAAGAGAAACCAACGGCCGGAGATTTTTGGGGTGGTGGCGACAGCAAGCCCACCGCTGCCGCGGGATTGAACACCTTCCGCTGGAACGGTCGTCATGAAGGTGCTACCATTTTTGATGGCATCATTATTTGGGGAGCGCGTCCACAAAACGGACCGAAGGCTCCCACAGGAAAATATCAAGTGCGCATCAAGGCAGGAAGCTACACGCAAACCTATCCGTTCACCGTGAAGATGAATCCGAACTTGAAAGGTGTGAGCGAAGCTGATTTGAAAGAGACATTTGACTTGGCCGTTAAAATCCGCGACCGGGAGTCGGCTGCCAATGAGGCTGTCATCCGCATTCGCGATTTGAAAAAGCAAATTGAAGAACGAGCCAAAGAAGTAAACGACCCGGCTTTCTCTGCCTCGGCAAAAGACTTGATTGCAAAAATCACTGCCATCGAAGAAGATTTGTATCAAACCAAAAACCGCAGCGGCCAAGACCCGCTCAACTTCCCCATCAAACTCGGCAATCGTCTTTCTGCCTTGAGACGTAGTTTAGAAACAGGTGATGGAAAACCTACAGCAGGTGCGTACAAAGTCTTTGACGAACTCAGCAAAGAACTAGATAGTCATCTTGGAAAATTGGAAACCACTCTCAAATCCGGCATCGATGCCATCAACCCCGTGCTGATGAACAAACAGATGAAGGCAATTATTGATAAGAAGAAATAACGATGAATGCCACGCCCGATCAGCCTCTGAGTGAAGGAAGTGATGAATTACCTTCAAAGAAGTCATCTGCAACCTTAAAAGATTGGAAGAAATATCTTTTTGAGTTTCTTCTGATCTTCTTGGCTGTTTTTCTCGGTTTCTTAGCTGACAATATCCGAGAGAATTATACTGAGCAGCAACAAGCGATATCGCTGGCGAAAAGTTTTTACGAAGAATTGAAAAACGATTCAGTAAGTGTTGTTTCGAAGATAGAAGGGCGTATGCAAAAAGCTAAATCAATTATGTACATGGTTGATTTTTTTCACGATAGCAGCCTTACCTCAACTTCAAAGTCAAAGGGATTACCCTACCACTTTGTATGGGCAATGGCAGCCAGATCTCCGATTATTTTCACTCCTCGCACGGTTGTATTAGAGCAATTAAAAAGCTCTGGTTCAATTCGATATTTCAAAAACGACCGGCTACAAAAACTAATAGGAGATTTATCGGTTGCTGTCGATTACATAGAAAGTCGTCAACAGTATGAGGACAGAATTTTCGCTACGTATATGGAGCCTATTATGACAAACCATATGGATTTTGATTTTCAACATAAATTATGGCTCAACAGTACCAATCTTTTCGAACGGCTTTCAGAGTATCTAAATAGTAATGAATACATTCCATTCAAGTTATCGCAACCTGAAAAGATAGACCGGCAAGCAATCATGAATTCGTTGGGTTATTACCATACCAACGGCTTGCTTTCCACCCGACTTATTGCTTTTCAAAAATATATCGAGGTGAATGCAGCCTTGTTAAACGAGCTGAGGGTCGAATATGGACTCAAATAGATACTTTTGCAGGTATTAAAAGCCATGCTGATGGATAAGCAGATGAAGGCGATTACTGATAAGGAGAAGTAGACCTTCACAACTTACGCAACGTAAGTAATGCGCCAAGTATTATCTTTGAAAGATGGTCTTGCTTTTTTCTCGCTGTTGCATTTTTACTTTGCTGTTAATTATCGGTCTTACGCTGAACTTTACTAGGTCTTACTCGCAAATTTTCAGTTCTTCCCTGCCAAGTTCTTACCAATCCGTTTTCACAAAAACGGATGCCTTTGATTCTTCTTACCTAACCACCCTTGAAAAAGTAATACGCAAACCGCTGCCAGACACACTAGCTTTATTGATTGGCAACGACTTAGCTTACTATTGGCATACCCGTGATTTGGATAAGGCACTAACCTATGCCAGAAAGTTTTATTTGCAATCACTCACTACCCATGATTTGATTTGGCAAGGCCGATTGCAAACTACGCTTGGCGCGATTTTGCTTCGGCAAGATAAATTAGATACAGCGATGAGCGTATTGATCTCTGCGCAAGCTAAACTTCCGAAAAAAGAATGGCCTCACTTACTCACACAAATGGGTTATGTGATGGAGCGAAGAGGTTTATTGGATAAGGCAGCCGATTTTGCCCAGCACGCTTTGCGTATAAGCGACTCGCTACAAGTCGTGCGTGGCCAAGCAATGGCCTATAGTGATTTGAGCAATCTGTTTTGGAAGCAAGCAAAATATCAAAAAGGAATTGAGTATGGGTTGCGGTCCGAAACACTTTACAATCAGCGAGGGATAAGCGACTTGGATTATAGTTTTACGCTGTACGTAATCGGCATCAATTATTTGAGCTCCTCAGACTACGAGCGAGCGCTTGCTTACTTCAATCAAGCATTGGTTATG
>JAIENH010000702.1 GCA_019751475.1 Cyclobacteriaceae bacterium | reverse complement strand
AGAGGACGCGGAGCCTCTGTGTTACTCTGTGAAAAGCTCTGTGTGGCTCTGTGGTAAAGAAATGTAGTTAACCACAGAGGCACTGAGAATGCACAGAGGTGTGAGCGAAGAACTTCGGCAAGGGATGGAGGCATTGTTGGAGCCCGAAAGGGCACGTGCGTGGATTGGCGACTGCCGACAGCCCGACCCGCTCGCAAGCGAGTGCTTTGTGCGTGGCGTGCGAAGGGATGCCGCATCCACCTTCGCTGAAGCTACGGTGGACGAGGAAATTTTTAAGAAATAGACATGAACGCAATAGCAGTACAAAATTTGACCAAGCAATTCGGCAGCTTCACTGCGGTGGATAACATTTCGTTTGACGTGAAGAAGGGCGAGATTTTTGGATTTCTTGGGGCGAATGGTGCGGGCAAGACCACGGCCATGCGCATGTTGTGCGGGCTGTCGTTCCCCACGCGGGGAGAGGCCACGGTGGCGGGCTTTGATTTGTTTCGCGAGGCGGAGAAAATCAAGAAGAGCATCGGCTACATGAGTCAGAAGTTTTCGTTGTACGAAGACCTGACGATAAAAGAGAACATCCGCTTCTATGGCGGCATTTACGGACTGACGGATGCGCAGATAAAATCGAAGACGGATTTTATGCTGCAACACCTGGGGCTGAGCGACCAGGCGAACACACTGGTGAAGTCGTTGCCGCTGGGGTGGCGACAAAAACTTTCGTTTTCGGTGGCGATGGTGCACGAGCCGCAGATTGTGTTTCTCGATGAACCCACAGGCGGAGTAGACCCGGTGACGAGGCGCGAATTCTGGACGATGATTTACGAAGCAGCGCACCGCGGCACTACAGTATTTGTGACCACGCACTACATGGACGAAGCCGAATACTGCGACCGTGTGAGCATAATGGTGGACGGGCGCATTGACGCACTCGGCACACCTACAGAATTGAAAGAGCAATTTTCATCAAGCGATATGGTAGGGGTGTTTTTGAAATTGGCGAGAAAGGCTGTGAGACAGGCGGATTAAAAATAGTAGGCAATTGGCAGTAAGCAGTAGGCAAACTGCCGAGTGTCGACTGCATACTGCCTACTAAAGGATGGTTTGAAAAAAGAAGAATGGAGCAGTTTCTGTTTTTTATAAGAAAGGAGTTTTATCACCTCTGGCGTGACAAGAAGACGCTGTTCATTCTCTTCGGCATGCCGCTAATGCAGATTTTGATTTTCGGCTTTGCGCTGACTAACGAAGTGAAGAATACGCGCTTCGCCATTCTCGACAACTCCAAAGACGAAACCACCAGTGCCATCATCAACCAGCTCAATGCCAGTCGCTACTTTGACATTGTGCGCGACATCAAGAGCGACCACGAACTGGAAGCCGCCTTCCGCGAAGGAAAAATAAAAATGGCCGTGGTGTTCCCCACGCAGTTTCAATACGCGCTGCTACACACCAACAAAGCGGCTGTGCAATTGGTGACCGATGCCACCGACCCCAACGTGGCCAACACGCTCGCCAACTATGCCACGGCTGTCATCATGGACTATCAAAGCAACATGAAGGGCCACCAGGATTTGCCTTATACCATCAACACCGAGTTGCGCATGTTGTACAATCCGCAGATGAAAGGCTCGTACAATTTTGTGCCGGGCGTGATGGCTATGGTGCTCATGCTGGTGTGCGCCATGATGACGAGTATCTCCATTGTGCGCGAAAAAGAAATGGGTACGATGGAAGTAATTCTTGTGTCGCCCATTGTGCCGATACGCGTGGTGATTGCCAAGATGGTGCCGTACTTTTTGTTGTCGGCTGTGAACATCGCCAGCATTTTGCTGCTAAGTTTTTACGTGCTCGAAGTGCCCATCCAGGGAAACCTGCTGTTGCTAGTGGCCGAGTGCTTGTTCTTCACCGTTACGGTGCTGGCGTTGGGGCTGTTGATTTCATCAGTGGCCGATTCGCAACAGACTGCGATGCTCATTTCGCTTATGGGTTTGTTTTTGCCGACTATTATGTTGAGCGGATTTATGTTTCCCGTAGAGAACATGCCCGTGCCGCTGCAAGTGGTTAGCAATGTGGTGCCGGCCAAGTGGTTTTACTACATCGTGAAAAACATCATGATAAAAGGTTTGGGTTTTGAGTTTGTGTGGAAGGAAACGCTCATCCTCGCAGGGATGACGGTGTTTTTTATGGTGGTGAGCATTAGGAAGTTTAAGACGAGGTTGGAATGACTATAAAAAAGTAGGCAACAGGCAATTGGCAGTAGGCAAATTTGCCTATTGCTTTTGCTTACTGCCTACTGAAAGCATATGAGAGTTTTAAAAATATTATTAGAGAAAGAGTTTCGGCAGGTGTTCCGCAACCCGGCCATCTTGCGCATTATTTTTATGATGCCGGCTGTGCAGTTGCTCATCATGCCGCTGGCGGCCGACTATGAAGTGAAAAACGTAAAGCTCTGCGTGGTGGACTTCGACCGCTCTTCGTACTCGCGCGAATTGGTGAACAAGATTACCGCCACTTCGTATTTTCAGTTGGTGGACTACACCGACTCGTACAACAAAGCCCTCACCAATGTAGAAAACGACCAGGCCGATTTGGTGTTGCAAATTCCTGCATCGTTTGAAAAGCAACTCGTAAAAGAAGACAAAGCCACGCTCTTCATGGCGCTCAACGCAATCAATGGCGTGAAGGCCAACCTCGGCAGCGCCTACTTGCGCACCATCATTGGCGACTACAACCGCGAAGTGCGCACCGAGTGGCTGCAACTGCCGCGTTTCAATCCGCAACCCGTCATCGAAGTCACGGCCATCAATTGGTTTAACCCCTACATGAACTACCGCATCTTCATGGTGCCGGGCATTTTGGTGATACTCGTCACCATGGTGGGCGCATTTCTATCTGCACTCAACATCGTGAAAGAAAAAGAAGTGGGCACCATCGAGCAAATCAACGTGACACCGATAAAAAAATATCAATTCATCCTCGGCAAGCTCATCCCGTTTTGGGTGCTCGGCCTCATCATCCTCACCATCGGCCTCACCATATCGTACTTCGTGTACGGCATCGCTCCCGTGGGCAACATCTTCACCATCTACTTTTTTGCAGGCGTGTACCTGCTAGCCGTGCTGGGCTTGGGTTTGCTCGTCTCCACTGTATCGGCCACACAGCAGCAAGCCATGTTGCTATCGTTTTTCATGATGATGATTTTCATTTTGCTGGGCGGCCTCTACACCTCCATCGACAGCATGCCCGCGTGGGCGCAGGCCTTCACCAAAGTCAACCCCGTGGCCTACTTCATCGATGTCATGCGCATGGTCGTGCTCAAAGGCAGCACCCTGTGGGACATCCGCTTTCATTTACTTACCGTCTTCGGGTTCTCCATCGTGCTCAACTCACTTGCGGTGTGGAATTATAAGAAGAGAAGTTAGGGGATTTTTTGGGCTCGCCCACCGGAGTCTTGACGTAGGTGGGCGTGCCCCTCGCGGCTGATTCAACTCTCGACTCAAGGTGTCAGACACTTTCCAAGTGTCATGACACCTAATGAAGCACCGTGGTACAGCCGCGGGGTCGCGCTATCCGCTCCTACTCCTCACGCCACCGCACCCCCGATAGCTATCGGGATCAGCGCTGCTGCGGGGTATCCGCTTCTATCGCTCACGCGACTCCTGAGCAATTTAGCGTCTACTTCTTTGAGGTAAAAAGATGTATTTTATTAAATCCAAGTATCGTCTCTCGCTTCTTAGCACAAATTGAAAAAATCACTCCCATTCGCTACCTTTAAGGTAT
>JAIENH010000354.1 GCA_019751475.1 Cyclobacteriaceae bacterium | reverse complement strand
ATTCTATATTGATTGGTAAAACCCTGAAGCTTTTTGTGGCCGGGAGGAAATGGATCTAAGGCAAGGCCACGTATTTTTTCTCTCAATTGCAGAACAGCCGCCAGCGGGAGTTTGCTTAATTCCTTTTCAGCCGACTTTTTTATGATGACGCGATACACGCTTGGTTTTTTTTGCGACAATCTTGTCTACGGCTTTTTCAAAGTCCACGCTGGGCTCGTTTACGCGCGAAGCAGCCTCCAAACCATCAATAAAATCTTCCAGCTCCTCCTTGTATTTTTTCAGATCGAAGACAACAGCTGTCTTTTCTCCTTTTTGATTCGTCAGGTAGTTTATTCCCTTCATAGGATAAAGATAAGAATCAATCCTGATTTGACTGGTAATTTCACAAGCTTTATGGATCGCACTATTTCACCAACTTCTTGTATTTGATGCGGTGCGGCTGCTCATCGCCCAGGCGCTTCTTTTTATTTTCTTCGTATTCGCTAAAGCTTCCTTCAAACCAGAATACCTGTGAGTCGCCCTCGAAGGCAAGGATGTGGGTACACACACGATCAAGGAACCAACGATCGTGCGAGATGATCACGGCACAGCCGCCAAAGTTCTCCAGTGCTTCTTCCAGCGCACGCAGTGTATTCACGTCAAGGTCATTGGTCGGTTCATCCAGGAGCAGCAGGTTGCCGCCTTGCTTGAGCGCAATGGCCAGGTGAGCTCGATTGCGCATACCACCTGAAAGTTCTTTTACTTTTTTCTGTTGATCGGTGCCGCTGAAGTTGAACTTGCTGACGTAGGCCCGTGAGTTCATCTCCTTTCCACCCAATAAAATTAAATCGTTTCCACCGGTGATAGCTTGGAATACCGTGTCTTCCGGCTTCAAGTCGTCATGCTCCTGGTCTACGTAGGCAATCTTTACGGTTTCACCCACGGCAAAACTTCCTGCATCCGGTTTTTCCACGCCAGTGATCATTTTGAAGAGTGTGGTTTTACCCGCTCCATTCGGTCCGATAATTCCCACGATGCCGGCCGGAGGAAGTGAGAAGGTCAGATTTTCATAGAGCAGTTTGTCTCCGTATGCTTTTGATACGCCATTGGCTTCAATCACTTTGTTGCCGAGGCGCGGGCCCGGTGGAATGTAGAGTTCGAGTTTCTCTTCTTTTTCACGCGACTCCTGGCTGATGAGTTTTTCGTATGCACTGAGGCGAGCCTTGCCTTTTGCTTGCCGTCCTTTCGGGTTCATGCGCACCCATTCCAGTTCGCGCTCCAGCGCCTTTTGTCGCTTCGACTCGGTCTTCTCCTCCTGCATCAATCGCTTCTGCTTTTGGTCCAGCCAACTGGAGTAGTTCCCTTTCCAGGGAATACCTTCCCCGCGATCCAACTCAAGAATCCATCCAGCCACGTTATCCAAGAAATAGCGATCGTGCGTTACTGCGATGATAGTGCCCTTATATTGCCGCAAGTGCTCTTCTAACCATTGAACTGACTCTGCGTCCAGATGGTTGGTCGGTTCGTCCAGCAGGAGCACGTCTGGTTCTTGCAGGAGTAGCCTGCACAAGGCTATCCTCCTTTTCTCACCGCCCGACAGGTGCTCCACTTTTGCATCCGGTGGAGGGCATCGTAGTGCGTCCATGGCGCGATCAAGTTTATGATCAAGCTCCCACGCCCCGGCTGCATCCAGTTTTTCTTGAAGTTCGCCTTGTTTGGTGATGAGCTTGTCCATCTTGTCGGGGTCTTCCAGCACTTCAGGGTCGGCAAACTTTTCGTTGATGGCTTCAAATTCTTTCAGGAGGTCGGAGATTTCTTTCACGCCCTCTTCTACAATCTCTTTCACTGTCTTCGACTTATCGAGTTGTGGCTCTTGCTCCAACAAGCCCACCGTGAAACTCAAATCCGACACCACTTCACCTTGAAATTCTTTGTCGATACCGGCAATGATGCGGAGGAGCGAAGATTTTCCGGAACCATTCAAACCCAGCACACCGATCTTGGCCCCATAAAAAAACGAGAGGTAGATATTTTTTAAAACCTGCTTATTGGGCGGATAAATTTTGTTGACGCCCGTCATTGAGAAAATAATTTTTTCGTCTGCCATGATAGTAGAAGTGTGGGTTGAAGGGGCAAATATGCTGTTTTTAGACCACAGTCCATAGTTTAGCCTGGGGGCTAATTTGGCCGGTGCTCCGGTTACTTTTGGAGATTCTGAACAATGGACAACCAACTATTGACAATGGAGTATTTAATTCTATTTTTGCGGAAATTTTAACACCCTTTATGTACTGGACATTGGAATTGGCCTCGTATCTGGAAGATGCTCCCTGGCCGGCAACGAAAGACGAGTTGATTGACTTTTCTATTCGGTCGGGCGCACCGCTGGAAGTGGTGGAGAACCTGCAGGAGTTGGAAGACGATGGTCAGCCGTATGAGAGCATCGAAGAGATCTGGCCGGACTATCCCACCAAAGAAGACTTTTTCTTTAACGAAGACGAATACTGAGGAGAATACAGAATTTTGAAGATAGAATAGAGAAGCCCTGCTGGTCAGGGCTTTTTTATTACATCAGTAATCTGAAAATTATTTTTTGAAGCGATCCTTCATCAGCGCCTCTGCCACCACCAAATCTTCTTGAGTAGTAATCTTGATATTTTCATAGCTGCCTTCAAATAATGAGATGATATTGCCGGCACGCTCAGCCACGCTGGCATCATCGGTTAGGCCCGGGTCTTCTTTTTGCTGATAAGCTTTTTTGATGAGCTGCAATTCAAATGTCTGAGGCGTTTGTATCAATCGGTAGCGCGAGCGATCTACGGCTTTGGTATTGTCTTGATCGGTGATGCGAATGGATTCTTTAAGCCGCACAGCCGCTACTGCCGACTTGTGCACGGCCGCCAAGCGAAAGGACGCCCCGATAATATCTTCACTCACAAGGGGACGCACGCCATCGTGGATGGCAACAAGGCCTTCTCCGTCCAGCAACTGCAATCCGTTCTTCACAGACTGAAACCGAGTCTCACCACCTTTTTGTAAATGGATGGGATGATTGAACTTAAATTTTTCGCAGATATTATTCCAGATGGCAACATCATCTTCCGGCAACACCAGCACAATTGACAAAGTAGAAGAATACCGGACAAACGCTTCTACTGTGTGAAGCAAGATCGGCTTGCCATTCAACTCAATGAATTGTTTTGGCAATCGGCTTTTGATACGGGTGCCTTTGCCACCGGCCACTATCAACGCATATTCGGGCAGGCTCACAGTAGGTTACGCTACATCAGATGATAAGCATCGCGTCTCCGTACGTCAGGAATTTGTACTTCTCCTTCTTGGCGGTCTGGTAGGCTTGCATGATCAGGTCAAATCCGCCAAAGGCGCATGTCATCATCAGGAGTGTAGACTCCGGCTGGTGAAAGTTTGTCACGAGGCCGCTGCAAATCTTAAACTCGTATGGAGGGAAAATGAATTTGTCCGTCCAACCTTCGCGCTCTTTCAGGCGGTTGTTGGCTGACACGGCCGTCTCCAATGAACGCATGGACGTGGTGCCGATGGCACACACTTTATTTTTTTCATCCAGGGCCTTGTTCACAATCTTCACAGCATCCGACCCAACGATGAAATTCTCAGAATCCATTTTGTGTTTGGTCAAGTCTTCCACATCTACCGCGCGGAAGGTGCCCAGACCGATGTGAAGTGTCACGTACGTCATCTCGATGCCTTTGAGTTGCATGCGCTTTAATAACTGGCGTGTGAAGTGCAGACCTGCG
>JAIENH010000585.1 GCA_019751475.1 Cyclobacteriaceae bacterium | reverse complement strand
ACGCAAAAATGTGTTGAGTGGCACCGGGCTTCCTGGCAAGCTTGCAGACTGTGCCAGCACGGATCCGGCCGAGTCAGAGTTGTACCTGGTGGAGGGTGATTCGGCAGGAGGATCTGCCAAGCAAGGTCGCAACCGACACTTTCAGGCTATACTTCCCTTACGGGGAAAAATTTTGAATGTAGAGAAAGCGCAGGAGCACAAGATTTACGAAAACGAGGAGATCAAGAATATGATCACAGCGCTCGGTGTGAGCTTTGGCACAGCCGATGATGACAAAGCTCTGAACCTGGCCAAGCTTCGCTACCACAAGATTGTGATCATGACCGATGCAGACGTAGATGGTAGTCACATACGCACATTGATCCTTACATTTTTCTTTCGCTACATGCGCGATTTAATTGAGCAAGGTTATGTGTATATCGCACTGCCTCCGCTGTATCAATTGAAAAAAGGTAAAGAAGAACGATACTGCTGGACGGAAGAAGAGCGCGCTGCGCTGATTAAAGAAATGGCCCGCGATGGCAAAGAAGACAGTGTAAACGTGCAGCGATACAAAGGTTTGGGTGAAATGAATCCTGAGCAATTGTGGACTACTACGATGGATCCGGTGAAGCGCACATTGAAGTTGGTGGGTATAGAATCAGCTGCGGAGGCCGATCACTTGTTCTCCATGCTTATGGGCGATGAAGTAGCGCCTCGCAGGGATTTTATTGAAAAGAATGCCAAGTACGCCAAGATAGATATTTAGTCCTGTCAAAAGCCGCGGAAAATTAACAGTTCAGTAATTTCAAATAGGATACATTTCGGATTAACAATAGTCAGGTATGGAGAATGAAGAAATGTTGAGTGTGGCCACGGAAGTGCCCAAGCAAATTACCGAAAGTAACTACATCAGTCGTGACTTAAGCTGGCTGCAATTTAACTACCGTGTGCTTGACCAGGCACGCCACATCGACCGCAGCATTTTCGACCGGTTAAAATTCTTTTCAATCACAGCTTCTAACCTGGATGAGTTTTGTACTATCCGTCTCGGAAGCCTTTACAATTATCTTGACTACGGCAAAGAGCGCTTTGACTACAGCGGTCTTCGCGAAACACCTTTTCGTGAAATGCTGCTGGGTGAAGTGCAGAAGTTTTTGACCGATCAGCATGAATATTATGTCAGGAAGCTGAAGCCTCTTTTTGAGAAGAACAATTTCCGCGTAAGCGAATACTCTTTTCTTTCACAGCAAGACAAGCATCGTGTTGACCAATACTTTCAGCGTACCATCTACCCGATGCTTACGCCCATGATGTTCGACAGCTATCACACATTCCCTACGCTAAAGAACAACCGCTTACTGTTTGGAGTGGTTACAAAAGCGACCTCTGAAAATGCCCAGCAGCAAAAGGTTTCGTTTATCCAAATACCCAGCAACATCTCCCGCTTCTTCGAGATACTGCAGATGGACGGCACGCTGGCTTTTGTGCCAATTGAAGACATCATTCGTCATAATCTTCATCACCTCTTTAGGAATGTAGAGGTGCTGAGCATCAGCCTCTTCCGTATCAATCGCAATGGTGATTTTACGTTGGAAGAGAGTGAAGATATCGAGTCTAATTTCCTGGAAGAACTGAAACGCAAACTACAGACACGCAGAACAGGCCGCGTAGTGCGAATGGACTTGCTAGACGGTGCCGACCCATGGATGGTACGCCTTTTGAAAATCCAGTGGGACATTGAAGATCAAAACATATTCATAGTACCGCGCGAAAGTATGTTGGATTTCACGGGCCTCACCCAAATTATAGGGCATAAGGAATTCAAAGACAAGCGGGTGCAACTTCGTCCACCCTTAAAGCCGCTTACGTTTCCGGAGCAGGGTGTGCGTGACTTGTTTGAGGTACTGAAGGAACGTGATATTTTGCTGCACCATCCGTACAACTCAATGGAGCCGGTGATTGAGTTGCTTGAAAAAGCAGCCGATGATCCGTACGTGCTCTCAATCAAAATCACCATCTACCGCTTGGCGAAAGAATCGCGGGTGAGTGCAGCCCTGTTAAAGGCAGCCGAGAATGGAAAGCACGTATCTGTATTGTTTGAAGTGAAGGCTCGATTTGACGAAGAGAACAACTTGCGCGAGGCTCAGAAATTGCAAAAGGCCGGATGCTTTGTGATTTATGGTTTTGGCACTCTCAAGACACATACGAAGCTTTTGCTTATCGTAAGACGCGAGCCAGACGATCGTGTGTTTCGCTACGTACACATCTCCAGCGGCAACTACAACGAGACTACTGCACGATTGTACACTGACATTGGTTTGCTAACCACGAAAGAAACCTACGCGAGTGATGTATCGGAATTCTTTAATGTTATCACTGGTCATTCGCAGCCCAGCCACTATCGCAACCTCATCACGTCTCCCCGCGATATGCGCAACGAGCTTTGCGCGCTGATGCGCGTGGAAGCTGAAAATGCGAAGAAAGGTCTTCCGTCAGTGATAATCATCAAGTTGAATTCTATTCAAGACAAAGAATTTATTGATACGCTCTACGAAGCCAGTCAGGCGGGTGTGCCGATTAAGTTGATTGTGCGTGGCATGTGTTGTCTTCGGCCAGGGCGACCAGGCCTTAGCGAAAACATTGAAGTGATTTCCATAGTAGGCGAGTACCTTGAGCACTCACGTATCTACTACTTCCACAACTCAGGCAATCCCAAAGTGTACACGGGCAGTGCGGATGCCATGGTGCGAAGCTTTGATAGGCGTATCGAGTCACTGGTCTTGCTCGAACAAGAAATTCTGCGAAAGCAGGCTATGAATATTTTGCGATACAACCTTCGCGATAATGTGAATGCCTACACCATGCGCGAGGATGGAAGTTACGTCATCAAAGAGCAAAATGGTGAGCCGCCCTTTAACATTCATAAGGAGTTTTACAATGTAACGCGGGAGATCGTAGAAGAAGTGAAGCTATTTTGATGCTTTGCCTTTCAGCCAAAAAGACTTTTTTCCTTTCGATTGATCTTCTGTATTCACAAACTCAATTTTCTTTTGCAGCCTGTTTTTTTCGAACAAGTGTAACAGGATGCCATCTTTAAGTCCTACTTCGGGCACGAGTATCTGCTTGGCATTGGCCCATTCCATCACTTTGATATAAATGTCGCTGGCAGGCACAATCACGTCAGCGCGGTCAGGATTCATCTGCAATTCATAGATGCGTTCTTCCATGGTGTGGGCCTCCACCATTTTTTTAATATCCTTTACTTTTTTCAGTGACATTGTTTTGCCCGGCTTGAGCTGTGCCAGTTCAAATATTTTGCTGATGTTACCACCTGTGCCCACGGCAGTGACTACTCCAAGATCTTTCTTGAGATTTACCTTCACCCATTTTTCCATGTCTTGCCACATGATGGGCGAGTCGTGGTGCTCCAGCACGCGCACAGAGCCTACTTTAAAGGACCGTGTCTTGATTTTCTTGCCACCGGCAAATAAATTGAGTTCGGTGCTTCCGCCACCCACGTCAATATGAAGGTACGTATTGTCAGTAAGGTAAGATGAGATGGCTTTGTTAATGAGGTCAGCTTCCAGTTGGCCATCAATAATATTGATTTCTATCCCCAACTCTTCCTTTACTTCTTTTGCAAGTTCCTGCCCGTTTTCTGATTCGCGCATGGCTGAGGTAGCGCAAAACATGTAGTCATCGACCTCGTAAAGTTCCAGCAGCAGCTTATAGGTAGTCATGAGCTTCTTGAACTTTAGAATGC
>JAIENH010000122.1 GCA_019751475.1 Cyclobacteriaceae bacterium | reverse complement strand
AGGCACCCCTCGAGCAGCATGTGTTCTACGCCCCGATCGTTAACATGCCTGAAAGTTTTTCTTCCGCCGACAAGCAGCGGCTCACTACCTCCTTTGCACAAATGATTACCGATCGCGTAGTGCCAAAATACAAAGCGCTCCAGGTTTTTCTTGTCCAGGAGTATCTGCCCGCTGGTCGCGAGACATCAGGCCTCGGTGCTTTGCCCAACGGACCTGAAACGTACCGCTACCTGCTGCGCTTGCACACCACCACCCACCTCACAGCAGAAGAAATACACGCCCTTGGTAAAAAAGAAGTAGATCGCATTTCTGCAGAAATGGAAAAGGTAAAAGCATCGCTGGGCTTCACGGGTGATCTGAAGGCTTTCTTTCAACATGTGCGCACCAACGAGACGCTAATGCCCTTCACCCAACCCGAACAGGTAATTGCCAACTTCAACTCCATCCGCGACCGGATTGACCTTCGCCTGCACGAAGTGTTTGACCTGAAGCCTAAAGCAAGTTTTACCGTGCAACGAACGGAAGCTTTCCGCGAAGCATCGGCTAGTGCCGAATATGTGCCGGGCACCAAAGATGCCTCACGACCAGGAACGTTTTACGTGCCCATTCCCAATGTGAAGAGCTACAATAAGTTTGCAGACGAGGCTCTGTTTCTTCACGAGGCTGTGCCCGGCCATCATTATCAACTATCACTACAACAGGAAAACAACGAGCTGCCGGAGTTTCTTCACCCAGAGAGTATGGGCGTATTCGTAGAAGGCTGGGCCTTGTATGCGGAGTCGCTGGGAAAAGAACTTGGTCTCTATGAAGATCCGTATCAACACTTCGGCATGTTGAGCATGGAGATGCATCGTGCTATACGGTTGGTGGTCGATACGGGTTTGCATGCGCTGGGCTGGACACGCGAAGAGGCCATTCAATATTCACTGGATCACGAAGCCGAATCGGAAGCGGACATCATTACCGAAATTGAGCGCTACATGGCCACACCCGGCCAGGCAGTATCGTATAAGATTGGTCAGATTAAGATCCGGGAATTGCGCACACGCGCAGAAGAAGCCCTGGGCGATCAATTTTCCGTAAAGGAATTTCACAACCAGGTGTTGAATTCGGGCAGCCTTCCCTTGGTGTTGCTGGAAGAAAAGATTAATGGATGGATACAATCACAGAAAGCGAACTAGTTAAATTAGTCTATGAAAAAATATTTAGCTCTAGCGATCACAATTGTATCGATGTCGTGTTCGGCACCTAAAAAAGAACCTGTCTCAAAAAGCCTCTTCAATGGCAAAGACCTTAGCGGCTGGCATGTAGATGTGCCCGATATGGACAAAGACACCACCGCGCGAAATCCATTCATCGTGCGCGATGGCTACCTGGTGAGCTTGGGTGTACCCAACGGACATCTCATTACGGATTCCGTCTATCACGATTACCTACTGGAAGTAGAATATCGATTCGTAGGCGAACCCGGCAATTGTGGTGTGCTGGTGCATGCCTCCACGCCTCGGGCACTCTACGCTATGTTTCCCCAATCCATGGAAGTGCAGATGATGCATGAAAATGCCGGTGACTTCTGGTGCATCGTGGAAGACATTGCGGTGCCTGACATGGAGAGCAGGCGCGGACCCAAAGAAAACTGGGGCATCACCGAAGGGAAAGAACGAAGAATTGTGAACCTGGCTGATGGCACCGAAAAGCCGCTGGGCGAATGGAATGCTATGAAGATCGAATGCATTGGTAACACCATAACCGTATGGCTCAACGATGTGCTTGTCAACAAGGGAAGTGACTGCACAGCCTCCCAAGGTCAAATTGCGGTGCAAGCGGAAGGAGCCGAAGTGGAGTTCAGAAAAATTATGCTAACGGAAAAAAAGTAGCTCGGCAGTTTTCAGTTAGGTCTGAATTACTTTTCGTTCTTCACGATTTTGCCTCCAATCATCACAAACTTTACTTTCTTCAATTCATGAATGTCGGTCAATGGGTCGCCCTTCACTGCCACCAGGTCTGCCAGCTTGCCGGCCTCGATGCTGCCAAACTCTTTGTCTTTGCCTAATGCCTCGGCTGCCACGCTGGTGCCGGCTTTGATAGCCTGCATGGGTGTCATGCCCACGCGCACCAGTTCTGAAAATTCGTTGGCGCAATAGTCCGGGTCGCTGCCGGTCAGGTCCGTACCCACCGCGACCTTCACACCTACTTTGATGGCCTTGCCGAGCATGGTCTCAATCTGCCCACGATATTTTTTAGTGAGTCCAATCGCTTTGGCGAGCGCTTTGCTGTTTTCATTAAATTCCAAAAACCACTTGCCCACAGAAAGGGTAGGCACGAGGTACGTACCGTTTTTTCTCATGAGTTCAATGGCTTCTTCATCCAGGAAGGAGCCATGCTCAATGGTGCGCGCACCTGCCTTCACTGACATTTTGATAGCTTCTGTTGAATGCGCATGCGCCATCACCGGCACATCTCTTCGCGTGGCCTCGTCCATGGCTACGCGCAACTCTTCTTCGCTGAAGTGAACATTTTGCGGATTGTCTCCGGCCGTCATGAACGCACCAGACACCAACAGCTTGATCCAATCACTTCCATACTTGATTTCGTTGCGCACAGCTTTGCGCATTTCCTCAGGGCCATCCACCACCAGCCCGTCAACGATCACACCTTTTTGTTCGTAGGAAAAAAAATTCAGATCACCTCCACCACCGGTCACTGATATCCAATGCCCTGCACCATAGATGCGCGGCCCTACAAACATGCCTTTGTTGATAGCATTGCGCACATCAAAGTGAGCGTAGCCTACATCCAAATCGCCTGGCACGCGGAGGGCAGTCCACCCAGACATGAGCATGCCTTGTACATTCTTCAAGCATTGCATCGCCTTGGCGGCTGATGATTTTTCTAAATGATAAATCTGATAGTCGTCTCCCCCATCACCCAGCGGATGGCAGTGCAGATCAATCAATCCCGGCATCACCGTGTAGCTACCCAAGTCCACCATCTTTGCGCCTTTCGGAATGATATCTTTTCCTCCTACGGCTTTAATGCGTTCTCCTTCTACCACAATCACTGCATTGGCAATCGATTGATTACTCTTTCCGTCAATCAATTGCTTACAAAGAATGGCGGTGGTCTGGCTTATTCCCGAAAGGGAACAAAAAAAAGCGAGGATACTAATGAACAAGCGCATAGGTTGGGTGGTAATGATCTGTAAAATACAAAACCCTGTTCATTTTAGAATCAAACTTTTTAAGAAATGACATAATGACATTTTTGATGATGTCCAGTGTTATAAGTGACATTATTTGAGCGTTAGGCTTTTTTTGGACTGTATTTTGATAGTCGGTTTTTTTTACGAATCAATTGTTGAATTAACAACTTTATGAAACGTAATAGGTACATCAAACTGTCCGTAATTAGGATCCTGTTTGATGGTATCACCTAAAGAATAATTGTCTTAGTTTATCAATAAATTGATACAAGAGGTAGATATGGATAAGTTAGCTCTGGCTCTTAGCTTGATCTCGCTTTTATGCGTAGTCTTATTTCTTGCCGCCAGTTATGCATTGGGATTTTTAGAAGTGAAATCAAAGGCTTCCATTTCTAAAGAATTAAAAATGACGAAAGAATCTGATTTGAATCAAGATTCAAACTGGAAACAAGCTGCATGATGGCTTAATGTCTGTATCTGGGGGAAAATCCCTCGCCTTTAGGCGAAGACTTTAGTTTAATAATTTTGTATGAAGCGAA
>JAIENH010000513.1 GCA_019751475.1 Cyclobacteriaceae bacterium | reverse complement strand
CTTGCAATCGCTGGCTTTGACCAACGCCTCGCCTTGCGCAATGATATCAGGGCCAGCCTGAGCCTTCTGCTCACTTTCATTAGCCACGTATTCTTCGGCATTGGTTGCTTCTTTCTTTCCTCCGCAAGAGGCTATCACCAATCCGATTGTTATCGCTGCAATTGTATAGGTTAGTTTCTTCATAGTTTTTAGAATGTTAAATACCCAGAACAGATTTGTTAAGTTTTGAATTTTTACCGGTAGCCGCAAAATCATCAAATGCTTTTTCGGTGACCCGGATGATGTGGTCTTTGATAAATGGAGCGCCTTCTTCCGCGCCTTGCTCCGGGTGCTTTATGCAGCACTCCCACTCCAGCACAGCCCAGCCATCGTAATTGTACTGTGCCAACTTGGAAAAGATGGATTTAAAATCCACTTGACCATCGCCCAGCGAGCGGAATCTACCCGGCCGATCTACCCAACCCTGATAGCCTCCGTACACACCACTTTTGCCAGTAGCCTTGAACTCAGCGTCTTTCACATGGAACATCTTGATAAATGAATGGTAGAAGTCGATGTACTGCAGGTAATCCAATTGTTGTAACACAAAGTGGCTTGGATCATAAAGAATATTGCAGCGAGTGTGCTTGTCAGTGGCCTCCCAAAAGCGCTCAAACGTAATGCCATCGTGCAGGTCTTCACCCGGATGGATCTCGTAGCATAAATCAATGCCGCTTTTATCGAATGCATTCAAAATAGGAACCCACCGCTTTGCCAATTCTTTAAAACCATCTTCTACTAAGCCGGCAGGGCGCTGTGGCCATGGGTAAACGGTATGCCACATCAAGGCACCCGAGAAAGTGACATGCGCATTTAATCCCAAATTTTTACTTGCCTTAGCCGCATACTTCAATTGATCAACCGCCCATGCTGTGCGCTCTTTCGGCTTGCCTTGCACGGACTTTGGCGCAAAGCCATCAAACATTTCATTATAGGCAGGGTGCACCGCTACGAGTTGTCCCTGCAAGTGAGTGGATAACTCTGTGATCTGTACTCCACATGATTCTACCGTTCCTTTTAGTTCATCGCAATAGTCTTTACTCTCGGCTGCCTTCTTTAAATCGATACAGCGGCTGTCCCACGTGGGTATCTGAACCCCCACATAGCCAAGAGATGCGGCCCATTTGCAAATAGACTTTAGGTTATTGAAGGGCGCTTCATCGCCCATAAACTGCGCCAAAAAAATCGCTGGCCCTTTTATTGTTTTCATTTCGTCACGAATCGATTTGGGAATTATACTTTAAACTTTGTCCACTTGGCATTGGACATTGCCGACTTGATAGCAGTATTCACGAAGGCCATGCCACGTACGCCATGATCTACATCCGGGAAGTCATACTTTTCAGGATCAATTTTCTTTCCAGGCTTGTAGTCATACACTGCATTGCCAAATGCCTTGTAGATATTCGCGAACGCTTCAAGATAACCCTCCGGATGACCGGCTGGAGTACGAACATTCTTTTTGGCCAAGTCAGAAAGATACGGCCAGCCTGCGCGCAATACTTCTTTCGGTCTGTCAAGCCACTTTAACACCAGTGTGTTAGGCTCTTCCTGGCGCCATTGCAACCCGCCTTTCTCGCCATACACACGAATATTCAAATCATTCTCCTCACCCGCTGCCACTTGAGTAGCGATGAGGACGCCTGTTGCTTCATTGTCGAATTTCAAGAGCATTGAACTGTCGTCATCCAGCTTTCTGCCTTTTACTTTTGTATTCAGCAAAGCGCAGATTTCAGTGATGTTAGAGCCGGTAATGTATTCAGCAAGATTAGCGGCATGCGTGCCAATGTCGCCTATTGCACCACCTGCACCGGAGCGCTTTGGATCCGTACGCCAACTGGCTTGCTCGTTGCCGCTTCCTTCCAGCAACGTAGATAGCCAGCCTTGCGGGTATTCCACATATACTTTTCTCACTTTTCCAATCTTGCCAGAGGCCACAATTTCTTTGGCTTCTTTTACCATCGGGTATCCTGTGTAGGTATGTGTTAAGCCAAGAATCAAGCCTGTCTTCTCTACAACTCTTTTAAGCGTCTTGGCTTCCGCCAACGAAAATGCAATTGGTTTTTCTACCAACACGTGGAAGCCACTCTCGAGAGCCAACTTGGAAGGTGCGAAGTGAACGTGGTTGGGTGTTACGACAGAAACGAAATCAAGCCGCTTATCAGTGGGCATGCGCTTCTCTTTTTCGAACATCTCCTGATAATTTTCATACACGCGGGCGGGATCAAGGTGAAGCAGCTCACCGGTAGCGGCCGATTCACCTGGCACCACACTAAAAGCACCGCTTACCAATTCAATGTTACCATCAATGCCAGCCGCCTTGCGGTGCACCGGACCGATGAATGAGGTGAGGCCACCGCCCACCATGCCCATACGTAGTTTTCGTTTTGCCATAGAAGTCAACTTGTTTTGCTATTTGACTCCTAAAGTGACTAAAATTCAGGAATTATAAAACCGGTGAAGAGAGTTTATCACCCGGTTAATTTGAGGAGGTGAAAGTTCAGTGTAAAACGGCAACCGGAGGACACAATCGGAGAAACGCACAGCATTTGCCAGCGTCCGTCCTTTGTAACGGCCTGAAAAATAAGGGCTTTGATGAAGGGGTAAATAATGAAAAATGGCCTGAATGCCGTCTTGCTTGCAATGCTCCATAACTGCGTTACGGTCGTCACGTGCGTGAAACAACAGATAGAACATGTGGGCATTGTTGGTAGCGTATGGGGGCACTACCGGCCGTGACACGTGACCCTCTTTCTCCTGAAAGGCAAGCCCCTCAAAGTACTGCTGCCAGATAGCCAATCGCTTCTCCTGGATCGAGTCCAAGTTCTCTAACTGGGCCCATAAGAAAGCTGCTGTCAACTCAGAAGGCAAGAACGATGAGCCCAAGTCGATCCAGTTGTACTTATCCACCTCACCACGATAAAAGGCCGAACGATTCGTACCTTTTTCCCAAATGACCTCTGCCCTACTGATAAAGCGATCGTCATTGATTACTAGCATCCCACCCTCACCAGAAATAATATTCTTAGTCTCATGAAATGAGAAGCACGCCAAGTGACCGATAGAACCAAGTGGTCTGCTTTTATAAAAGGAATCTACGGCCTGGGCCGCATCTTCTACCACAAAGAGTCCATGCTCATGCGCCAAGGCCATCACCGGATCCATATCGCAAGCCATTCCCGCATAGTGCACAACCACGATCGCTTTCGTGCGTGGCGTAATCAATTGTTTTACGTGATTGACATCAATATTCGGTGTATTCTCCTCTGAGTCAGCAAAAATCAGGTTCGCACCTCGCAGTGCAAATGCATTGGCCGTGGAGACAAACGTGAAGGAAGGTAAGATCACCTCATCTCCCGGTTGAATATCTAACAGCAGCGCTGCCATCTCCAGCGCATCCGTGCACGATTGAGTGAGCAATGTTTTCTTAAAGCCGTATCTATCAGAAAAAAACTGCTGACATTTTTGAGTATAGAATCCATTGCCAGAAATTTTCTCACGCGCTACCGCATCGCGAATGTAGTCCAACTCGCGACCAGTCATGTACGGCTTATTGAAACCAATGAAATCTTTCATCCGCGCGAAAGAAGAATGATACCCAAGATGATCAACAGGCAGCCCCCTAATTTATAGAGCGTGAATGTCTCGCCCAGCAACCAATAACTAAACAGAAACACCACGATAAAGGAAAGACTCA
>JAIENH010000348.1 GCA_019751475.1 Cyclobacteriaceae bacterium | reverse complement strand
GTTTATGCCAGGTCAACCCTTTAAGTATCAATTCTTGGACAACAATCTGAATGAATCGTATGCACAAGAGCAACGCGCTGGAAGGCTGTACAAAGTTTTCTCTGGCTTGGCTATTGTGATCGCGTGCGTGGGCCTGTTTGGTCTCTCTGCCTACACCTCGAGCTTGCGCACCAAAGAGATTGGCATTCGCAAAGTGCTGGGCGCCTCGGTGGGTGGCGTACTGTTGTTGCTCTCGAAGGACTTTACCCGGTTGGTACTGATGGCGTTTTTGTTGGCTGCACCGCTAGCCTGGTGGATGATGGATCAGTGGCTCACCAGCTTCGCGTACCGGATTGAAATAAGCATAAGCGCATTTCTATTGGCAGGCACACTTGCCTTGCTGATTGCGTGGCTGACCGTCAGCTATCAATCTATAAAGGCGGCTGTGGCCGATCCGGTCAAGTCGTTGAAGCGCGAGTAGTGTAGGTTTTTTAAACGAAGATTAATCACGTTCCGCTACACGCAACGTCTTATAATAAGGAGTTTTATCCCTGATTGCTTTTGCCTTGGCCGTGGTGACCGCACGCATTTTGGCACGATCATACGTAGGGCAATGGTCTTGCGCACAAGAAGCCATCATAAAAAGTACCGCCAACACCACAACCACCGTTTTCATAAACTGCTGTTTTGCATTAATACGTCTCGCGAATCATTAGTAAATGGCCTTAAAAACGTAGGTTTACAGCCATAATACTATGAATAACAACCACAAGGCCGGTTTTGTTAGTATCGTTGGCAAACCCAATGTTGGCAAATCTACCCTCATGAACCGGCTGGTGGGCGAAAACCTCTCCATTGTCACAGCCAAGGCACAAACTACCCGCCATCGGATCATGGGCATGCTCAATGGAGATGACTTTCAGATCGTTTATTCTGATACGCCCGGCATCCTGGAACCCCGCTATGCGCTGCACGAAGCCATGATGAGTTACGTCAAAGTTTCGCTTGACGATGCGGATGTGGTATTACTAGTGGTGGAGTGGGGCGAAAAATTTGACGCTTCAGTCTACGACAGGTTTAAGAAACTCCAGGCTCCCCTCCTGCTTGTAATCAATAAGTGTGAGCAGGCTCCGGAAGTTGAACGAAAACAAAAATTAGACTACTGGAAAGGTCACTTGCCTGCAAAAGAAGCAATGACCGTGTCAGCCTTGACGGGAGAAAACGTGGATCAGATTTTACCAACCTTGTTGCGATGGATACCCGAGCACCCGGCCTACTATCCAAAAGAAGAATTCACGACACGCAGTGAGCGCTTTTTTGCATCCGAAATCATTCGCGAAAAAATCTTTGAGAATTACAGCCAGGAAATACCGTACAGTACAGAAGTAGGCATTGAAGATTTTAAAGACGAAGAAACGATCATCCGCATACGTGCCACAATCTTTGTTGAGCGCGACTCACAAAAGGGAATACTCATTGGCAAGGGAGGCAGCTCTCTGAAAAAAGTAGGTACCGAGGCTCGTAAAGCGATGGAGGCCTTTTTCGGAAAAAAAATTTTCCTGGAGACACGTGTGAAGGTGGCAGATGACTGGCGTAAGCAGTCGCTCAAGCTCCGCCAGTTTGGATACCTGGAGTGAGGGTATCGCATCAAAATCCGTTTCACTACCTTTGCACACTTTTTAGTACATGGCCAATATTGTAGCAATTGTGGGTAGGCCCAATGTGGGTAAATCAACCTTTTTTAACCGCTTGGTAGAAAGGCGCGATGCCATTATGGACAACATGCCTGGTGTGACCCGCGACCGGCATTATGGACATGCCGAGTGGACGGGTAAGTACTTTACCATTATCGACACGGGGGGCTACGTGACAGGATCAGAAGACAAATACGAATCACAGATACGCAAGCAGGTAAAGCTGGCCGTTGACGAAGCCTCAGCCGTTATTTTTATGGTGGATTGCCGTGACGGCCTCACTGGGCACGACAAAGAGTTCGCCAACATCATCCGACAATCTAAGAAGCCGGTGTTTGTAGCGGCCAACAAGGCCGACACGCCCGATAAGTCGATATTGGCCGCTGAATTTTATGAACTTGATCTTGGAGAAGTTTATCCTATTTCAGCTGAAAACGGTGGTGGCACGGGAGAACTGCTTGATGCGCTGGTAAAAATATTTCCAGAAGAAGGTGTAGAAGATCCCAATGCTGGCATTCCTAAAATTGCCATTCTCGGCAGACCAAACGTAGGCAAGTCATCTTTTCTCAATGTACTCCTCGGCCAGGAGCGCAGCATTGTAACAGACGAGGCAGGCACCACTCGCGATGCCATTCATTCGCGCTACAAAATGTTCGGCAATGATTTTATTCTGATTGATACAGCCGGCATTCGTAAAAAAAGCAAGGTGCATGAGGATATTGAATTTTATTCTGTGCTTCGATCCTTACGTGCTCTCGAAGAGTGTGATGTCTGCATTGTCGTGGTAGATGCCCAGCGAGGTCTGGAGTCACAGGATGTAAATATTATTGTGCAGGCCCAGAAGTTGGGTAAGGGTATTGTGATCATGGTGAACAAATGGGACCTGATCAAAAAGGAAACCAAGACTGCCGACAACATGCGGAAGGAAATGCTGGAGGCACTGGCTCCGATTGACTACATACCCATCATTTTTGCTTCTGCCCTTGAAAAGCAGCGCATCTTTCAAGTGGTAGAAAAAGCTGTAGAGGTGTACAATAACAGGATCAAAAAAATACCCACTTCCCAACTCAACGATGCCTTGCTTCCGGAAATCGTGCACTATCCACCTGCAGCCACCAAAGGCAAGCTCATTCAGATCAAGTACATCACACAAGTAAATGCCGCTACTCCATCATTCGCCTTCTTTTGCAACCTGCCCCAGTACATCCAGGAGTCGTATCAGCGCTTTCTGGAAAATCGTTTGCGGGAAAACTTCGACTTTACCGGGGTGCCTGTGCGACTCTTCTTCCGGAAAAAATAATCGGCCGATAGGGTCAAAATTGAACGGAAAAACGCAAATAAGCCTGAATTTACGTGCGCGATGGCTTACAATCGACCATAACCTGTATATTTGCGTCCGAATTTTAAAAACCTGTAAACTATGAAAAAAGTAATCGCATTTGTACTGGTGTGCGGTTTCGCTGTAGCGTTCGTGTCATGTGGCAGTAAGCAAGCCGAGCAGGCAACTGATGCAGCCGTTACTGCCGTTGACTCTACTGTTCAGAAATTGGACAGCGCAGGAAACGCTATCGTTGACACTGTGAAGGCAGCGGTAAACTAATCGCTACCAACAAACCAAAAAGAAGGGCTTTAGAAACTAAAGCCTTTTTTTATTTTACCGCATGAGCGAACATACGCTGCACCTTCTCCTTCGCGAGCATGTTCCGGCACCTGCCGTGGCCTACTGTCTTCAACTCTGGCAACAACAACCGTTCGATTTTAAACTGCGAAAAAGCAGGGCCACCAAGGTAGGCGACTTTACTTGCCGGCAAGGCAAGAAACCCCGCATCACGGTGAACCGTGACAGTCATCCGTTTCTTTTTCTCATCACCTATATTCATGAAGTAGCACATCTCGTGGTGCACCAACAATACGGATGGAAAGTCGAGGCACATGGAAAAATCTGGAAGGAGACGTTTATACGATTGCTTAACCCGGTGATGACAGACGAAATATTTCCACCCGCTCTTCTCACCGTGCTCAGGCGCCACATGAGAAATCCGAAGGCCTCCAGTTTTTCAGA
>JAIENH010000452.1 GCA_019751475.1 Cyclobacteriaceae bacterium | reverse complement strand
GATTCGTTGGGTGTCCCGTTGTGGACACCTGAGGTATTTGAGCAGAAGATCGGGTACATACACAACAACCCAGTGAAGGCAGGCATCTGCCGGTACCCCGAGGATTACAAATACTCAAGCGCAAGGTTTTATGGGAAAAATGAAAAAGACTGGGTATTTTTAAGTCATCATGAAGGGTGAGCGGTGCAGAACGGGCATCTTGTTCGTTGGTGAAGAACACCAACGAGGGCAAATACTGAGGGCAAATACTTTCGCATAGAAGAGACCCTCTTAATTCCGGATGAAGTCATAGAGTCAAAAACAGATGCGAGTGTTGAACTATTTTATAGAAAATTTTATAAAACACCTGTGGGTGATAAATACCTATGCGTAGTTGTAAAAACAAATGGTGAAGATGTATTTATGCTAACGGCCTATTTCACCGACACCATCAAAAAAGGAAACTTAATATGGAAAAGGAAGTAATTGTTTGGTACGATCCGGAAGGAGACTATATGGAGGTCCTTTTTGAGAAAAAGGCAGGGACTTTTAAGGAGACAAAAGAAGATAGTATAATGGAAAAAGTTGATGATCAGGGAAAGACTATTGGTTTTTCAATTCTGAATTTTTCCAAAGTAAAAAAGGGAAGACCGCTTTCCGTTTCACTGAAAAATTGACATTCCATACATGGACAAACGCATGTTTCTCAAAAGCATGACACTTCTTGGCGCTGGCGGATTGTCAACGCTGGATGCCCTTGGCAAAATGATAGATGATGTTCGTCACCTGCCAGCAGAAGAAGTAGCCAAAGACGAAGACTTCTGGGCGTCCATACGCAGTGGGTATAAACTCAAGCCAGATTATATTAATCTTGAAAACGGATACTATTGTTTTCTGCCACAAGAGACACTTGAGAAATACATCGAGCACGTAAGAGAAATAAATCTGCAAGGTTCCTACTACATGCGCACCGTGCAGCACGAAAACAAAAAGAACATGGCCACCAAACTGGCCAACCTGGCCGGTTGCTCTTCAGACGAATTGATCATTACCCGGAATACCACCGAATCACTTGACATGATCATAGGAGGTATGAGCTGGCAACCTGATGACGAGGCTGTTATGGCTGAACAAGACTATGGTGCCATGCTTGATATGTTCAAGCTCATGTCGAAGCGATATGGAGTGGTGAACAAGATTATCTCCGTGCCCAATCACCCAGGCAGTGACGAGGAAATTGTGAACCTCTACGCCAACGCCATCACACCCAAAACTAAATTGCTCATGGTGTGCCACATGATCAACATCACCGGCCAGATTCTTCCCGTAAGGAAAATATGCGACATGGCTCACAGCAAAGGTGTGCCGGTAATGGTAGACGGTGCCCATGCATTTGCGCACATTCAATTCAAGTTGCCCGAATTAAACTGCGACTACTACGGCACAAGTCTCCACAAGTGGCTAAGTGTGCCACTTGGGGCCGGCTTTCTGTACGTTAAAAAAGAAAACATCAAGAATGTGTGGCCCTTGCTGGCCGATGGCGAACGAAAAGAAGACGACATCCTACGACTTAATCACATCGGCACCCACCCCGTCCATACCGACATCACTATTGCCGATGCCATCGATTACTATCAAAAATTGGGAGCTGAACGGAAAGAAGCTCGCCTTCGCTACCTGCAAAACTATTGGACGAACAAAGTGAGAAACCTGCCCAACATCGTAGTAAATACACCGGCAGAATCATCGCGGGCATGTGGTATAGCCAACGTGGGTGTACGCAACATGAAACCTGCTACCTTGGCAGAGACACTCCTGAAAAAGTATAAGATTTACACGGTAGCCATAGACGGTGCCAACGTTCACGGCTGCCGCATTACGCCCAACCTCTACACCACTCTGCCAGAGCTTGACACCTTTGTAAAGGCCCTGACAGAACTGGGACAATAGGCCGCCAAAGTGCACCTCACTACACCCATTCCACAGCTCATGTCATTTTGATTGCGTTGCCCGCATCCTGGGGCCACTTTTGCCGTGTATTCGCTATAAAACAGCTTATTTATGAAGCGCTTCATCACACTCCTTGCCCTTGCCACCATCGTTGGACACACTTCCCAAGCTCAAACCGTAAGTGTTTATTCCAAAAAAGACGGTGACAAAATAGTATTCAAAAATTCCTATGGCCTTTCCAATTTTAATGTGGAGTCGCGGGGCAAGATTGAAATCAGTGATGACGATAAAGACATCAAATCCATGTCGCCCGATGGCTACCTGGAAGTAACAAAGACTGTGTTTGGCAGTCGCAGGTCAATCATTATAAGTCCACAAGGAAATGGACTTAAGCGCGAATACTACGAAGGCCGGACTTCAGTATCGTTTGAACCTGAAGGCCGCAAGTGGCTCTCCGAAATCCTGCCGGAATTAGTGCGATCGACCACGATCGGTGCCGAAGGTCGTGCGATGAGATTTTACAAACAGGGTGGCATCAACGGAGTTCTCTCGGAAATCGAGCGGATGGAAAGCGACTATGTGAAAGCGCACTATGCCAAAGAGTTGATGAAATTACCCCTGACTCCAAAAGACTATGCTCCTATCACATCGAGGGTGGCCAATGCGATTGACTCAGATCATTACCTTACGGAATTCCTGAAAGACAACCTGGATAAATTCCTGGAAACGAAAGAAGGTACGGAGGCTGTCTTTTTCGCTACGCGCAAAATGGACTCCGACCACTACAAAACAGAAGTAATCAAAGAAGCATTGAGAAATGGGCCAGCGTCATTAGAAAGTGTTAAGATCATCATGCAGGCTACCGGCAATATCGATTCTGATCATTATAAGACGGAAGTACTGACCACATTGTTGAAGCAAAGCAATTTGACAGATGCAGTTATCGGTGAAATGCTCACGGCATCGCGCAGTATTGGGTCAGACCATTATCGCAGTGTAGTGCTCAATCGCGCCCTGTCGAAATCAGGTTTGTCAGAAGCATCACATCAAAAGGTACTGGAATCAGTAAAAGACATTGATTCCGATCATTACAAGACCGAAGTATTTAAAAACCTGCTTCGAAACAAACTGTCGGGAGAGCAGGTGCAAAACATGGTTGACCTGACAGGCTCTATTGAATCGGATCACTATCGTACAGAAGTACTCACCGAACTTCTGAGTACACAAGACCTGAGTGATGAAGCTTTCCAGAAACTGGTTGATCATGCCGCCCACATCGATAGCGACCATTATGCTTCTACCACTCTCAAGGCAGCACTTGATTTACCCGGTCTGAGCCGTAACAAGTTGGCGAGCATACTCAACGCGGCAGGGCAGATCGGCTCCGATCACTACCTTACAGAAGTTTTGGTGAGCGTTGCCCCTCGGATCAAGCAACTCAATGATGCTTCTTTGAAGGACGCTTATCGTGCCGCTGCCAAGAAGATTGAGTCGGAGACATACTACGGCAGGGCCTTGCGTGCCATTGACTAACCAGGCTCCAATATTTACCATCTGCTACAAGAAAAAAATTACAAAATCGACTTTCGATTCCGTACTGAATTTTGAGTAGCTTGAAATCGCAATGTCAACCCTGCTGCTCCGTTCGTCCATGAGAAAATACATCTGGCTTGTATTGCTCTGCTCCATACTGGGCGCATTTTTTTACATCTTCATCTACTACAGCGGCTCGGGCACCCTGCCCTCTCCCCGCGAACACAGCCTGCAATATTCAGCAGCCATGCTGATGGTAACATTGCTAGGTG
>JAIENH010000540.1 GCA_019751475.1 Cyclobacteriaceae bacterium | reverse complement strand
GCAGCAACCACGGTGAAGACTATGGAATCGGTTGGTAGGGGTGATATAGCCTAAATGACTGAGGCAGGAATTACTCATAAAAGGAATTCCTGTCGCTTTTTGCTACTTGCTGTATAAAGGTCGCGACCTTTTCGGTCACCGCTTTGAAATACTTCTCTCCTTTTTCTTTCGTTGCCTGGCGAGGGTCACCTACCCCGGTGCTGTCCGTCACTTTTGTCCATTGCCGCTCGGCCCACGCCCAGCCTTCGCGAATGGCCGTAAAGGCAAATTTTTTCGCGCTGCCATCAGCCGCTTCAGTCAAAGGCTGCACCAGGTCCGGTCGCAAGTAGAGCAGCAAGCTGGTTTCCATCTCACCCGCATGATCATCCTTGTTTTCAAAAAACAGTTTTTGATCAAGTGCCTGATACCAATTGCACTGACTGATAAACATGTTGGGGAACTGTGCACCTAATTCACGGATCATGGTTTTGAAATCGTTGCCCCCGTGACTGTTTAAAATGATCAGCTTATACATGCGGTGACGATTGAGCACGTCTACCACATCGCGCAATACGAGCAGTTGTGTGCTCGGGTACATGTTCATGTCGAGAGTAACGTCTAGTTGACCTGTGTTTACACCGAACGGAATGGCAGGAAGCACGATAACCTTTGCGCCTTTCTCCCACGCCAGCCGGGCTGACTCTGCAGCAATGTGATCAGCTTCAATAATATCGGTGCCATACGGCAGGTGATAGTTGTGCGCCTCGCACGCTCCCCACGGCAACACAGCCAAGTCAAAAGATGACTCCTTTATTTTCTTCCAATTGGTTTCTGCTAAAATGTATGGACGCATTTTCTTATTCCAAATTCAACATTCAAAATTACTTGGTCAAAATCAGTTTGCAATTTTGAATTAAGAATTTTGAATCAAAGAGTAGCTCCCTGGCAACTGCTTCCCGCCCCAGCGGTGCAGGCAAAGCAATGGTTGTTGATAACGATTTCACGGTCTTCGAGCTTGGCTACATCAAATGTGCTGATGTGTTGACCTGACTTCTGCTCGGTCTTCAAACCAAGCATCTGATTAAAATCGCAGTCGTACAGATTTCCTTGCCAATCGATGGAGACAGTGTTGCGGCACATGACGCCTGCCACGGCTGCGGGGTTAAAGGCGTTTACGAGTTTCTCCATGTACTCTTCATAGTTACCCGACTCAATCAAGAAATCAAGAAAGCGACTGATTGGAATGTTGGTAATGGTAAACAGACTGTTGAACTCCACACCAAAGTGGTCTTTCAATTCTTTTTTGAAATCGCGCTCCAATCCTTTTTGGTCGCCCGGCAAAAAAGCACCGGTGGGGTTGTACACCAAATCCAAGATCAAACCACTGCCTTCTTTGGCATACCCGACTTTATTCAATTGTTGCAACGCCTCAATCGAATCTTTGAAAACACCTTCTCCGCGCTGGCGGTCAGTTTTGTCGGCACTGTAGAAAGGAAGTGACGAGCACACGCGCACGTTGTTCTCTTTAAAAAATTCGGGCAGGTCGTAATATTTTGGATTCGCGCGGATGATGGTGAGGTTAGAACGCACGATGATTTCTTGCGCGCCTCGCTTGTGTGCCTCGCTCACAAAGTAGCGAAAGTCGGGGTTCATTTCAGGTGCGCCACCGGTGATGTCGAGCGTTTTGATTTTGGTTCGCTCCAGCACATCGAGACATTGCTCCATCGTTTCGCGTGTCATGATTTCTTTACGGTCGGGGCCAGCATCTACATGGCAGTGCTTGCATACCTGGTTGCACATGTAGCCCACGTTTACCTGAAAGATTTCAATCTTAGACGGCTTCAATGGAAAAAATCCTATCGGCCCGATTTTCCTTTCGAACGACTGGAGCTTGCCGCTTTTGAAAATTCCATTCGATAGAAATTCTACCTGGCGCTCCTGCTGAGCGAGTTGATGATGGCGTGCATGTAGGGATTTGATCATGGTTGGATGCTGGAGGTTAGATGCTGGAGATTGGACGCTCGATTAAAGCATCCAATAATCTAGTATCCTACATAGAGAGTTTCTTGGCTTTGTTCATCATCATCACACCGTGCACTAATGAGGCACCTCCGCGAATGGCGGCTGCTACGTGAATGGCTTCCATCATGGCTTTTTCGGTAGCACCTTTTTCTAGTGAGTCTTGCGTATAAGCATCGATACAATAAGGGCATTGTATGGTGTGTGCTACAGCCAGGGCGATCAATGATTTTTCGCGGGCGGTGAGGTCGCCTTCTTTAAATACATCGCCATACCAGGTAAAAAATTTATCAGCCAGGTTTTTCTCCCATTCGCCAATGTTTCCAAATTTCTTTAGGTCTTCGGGGTTGTAGTAGGTGTGTTCCATGAATGATGTGTTGGTTAAACTTTTATAAAAGTATTGAATTTCTGACTACGTCCGTGATATACGATGTCATGACCACGACAGGATTTTGTATTTTTAAAACTAAAGTTGAGTTGTCTATGGTCATTCTACCGTTGCTGGCCGTCCATTACCCGGTCGTGCAAGAAATCTATGAGCAGGGTATTGTCACCGGCAACGCTACGTTTGAAACGAAAGCACCCCATTGGGAGGATTGGGACAGAGCCCACCTCGCGAAAGCCAGGCTAGTTGCTGCCAATGATACCGGGCAGGTGGTGGGTTGGGCAGCACTCACACCGGTCTCGGGCAGGTGCGTGTATGCCGGTGTAGCCGAAGTGAGCGTGTATGTACATCGCGAAGCGCGCGGAAGCGGTGTAGGAAAAAAATTATTGGAGGCCCTCATCCGCGAAAGTGAAAAAGAGAATATCTGGACATTGCAGGCAGGTATTTTTCCTGAAAACACAGCCAGTCTGAAAATACATGAACAATGCGGCTTCAGAAAAGTGGGCTATCGCGAAAGGATCGGCAAGATGAATAACACTTGGCGCGACACTGTGTTGTTGGAAAGAAGAAGCTCGACTGTGGGTGTGGTTTGATCGCTACGATAAAATTATTTTTGAGATAGCCTACTTTTTTACTTGTGAAAAGGCAAACAACATCTCATACCCTATTTGCTGAACACGTTCCGCGTACTTAGCAGATTCTAACGGAGTGCCGTCAAATTCTTTGGGGTCATCGTAAGTGATAGCAATGCGGGCTTTGGCGCCCAACACCAGTGGACAATTTTCATCGGCATGCGAGCATGTCATGACGGCTGCGAAGCCGGGGTTGTTGTTAAATGGATCATCGTACTTTTTTGAAAAAGCCACAAGTGGAGTTGCGTCATTGGCATACTTCACGGTATATACTGGGTTGTCACCATTTTGGGTTACAAAAATTTGAAAACCGACATCCTGCATGGCTTTCACGGCACGAGGATTGAAGGCCGTAGCTTCTGTACCACCGGAGAGACAAACGACATCCTTTACACCAAAATGATAAGCGGCCGCCTGTGCCCACAGTTGGGCCATGTGACTTCTGCGCGAATTGTGTGTGCAAATAAAGTTTAGATAAATGGATTGATCTTTGAGAGATTGCTGAATGAATTTTGCCAATTCCATTAATAATTCTTTTCGCTCTGTTGGAATTTGATCAAACTGAAGCGTAAGTCTTTCAATAGTTGATTGAAGGGCGGGATTCAACATGCAAGAGTTTGTTTATGGTTATCTGGAGAATTAAGGCGTCTGACACCTACAAGGTGTCTTGACGCCTCATCAAAATTAATTGCAACATCCAGGGCC
>JAIENH010000782.1 GCA_019751475.1 Cyclobacteriaceae bacterium | reverse complement strand
ACCAACACAACAAAATGTCAATGAACTGTTTTCTCCTAACCAATTGAATATCTTTGAGTAATATCAAAACACTAGTGCTATCTAACAAAAGGTTACAAAGTTCAGATTGAATCTGGTCTTGATATGAAGAAGGGTTATTCACTTTTGGATATTGGCCAAGTGAATCAGGGTAGTTACAATTTTGATATTAAAAGGCTTATTAGGGATGTAAAAAAAGAAGTTGCGGGCATTTTAATAATAGTCAAATCTGATATCTCTAAGAAGACATACTATGTGTGTATTCCAATTGAGAACTATGAATTGTTTCAGAAATATTTTAGCGAAATCAATGCATGGGATGAATCCCTAACAACAGCATATTGCTACGTAATATCTGGATTCTATAGCCAAATAAACTCGCGCGCGTATGAACTTGAGAAACCTAAACCAAGATCAAGGCCCTAGCGAAATAAAGAAAAATTCATTTTTTAAATCGCTCACGTAACTCCAGCATGACGATTTCGTGAGGAATGGTTTCGTCATTAAGCGATTGCTGAAGGCCTTTTTCGATAGAGGCTTCTAGTTCAGAGGATTCTGGCCATTGATTTTGTAAACCAAAATCAAGTAAGCTATTAATAGCACGGATCAAGGAAATATCTTTTACCTCACTGAACTTTCTGAGTACTTCTTCTTTTTCAACCTGTAATTCATGAGACATATTCAAAGTTAGGAATTTTTCTTTGTTCGATGAAATGGGTGCTTTTGTAGGTAGGGCAGACGCATCTAAATTGTCAAAGGTGCTATTGCATCATAATACTCAACAAACATAGGCACATAGACGTTTTGCAAAAAGCTATTTCTTCTGTGTTTCTAGGTGGTTCAAGATAAGATGCGTTTGCCCTGCTTTTCCGGGTGCGTTTTTGCCGCTATCTTTCAGCCATGATACAAGTGGGTGAAATACTCGTCTCAGACGATATCAAAGATGTTGAATTTGTCTGTCATCTTGAAAAGTGCAAAGGTGCCTGTTGCGTAGAGGGTGAATTGGGCGCACCACTGGAAGAGGCAGAGTTGCCACTCATGCATGAGATTCAAAAGGCGGTGGCGCCCTACCTCACCGCTGATGGCAAGAAAGCCATAGCCGAGCAAGGGCCTTATATCTTAGATGAAGATGGTGATTACTCAACTCCTACAATCGGTGGTCGCGAGTGCGCTTATGCCCACTACGATGAAAAAGGAATACTGAAGTGCGGCATTGAGCAAGCCTACCTGGATGGAAAGATATCGTTTCGCAAACCGATCTCATGCCATCTGTATCCCATTCGCATAACCAAGAAGAAAAACTTTGAGGCGGTCAACTATCACAAGTGGAAGATTTGCTCCGATGCCTGCAAGTTGGGTCAATCGCTTCAGGTACCGCTGTATAAGTTCTTGAAAGATCCGCTCATCAGAAAATACGGAGAAGCTTGGTACGGTGAGTTGGTCTCAAAGATTGAGTCAACGGATTCTCAACCTTTGCCTTCCCCGAAAGGGAAGGCCCGCAAGAAATAAAAAAAGGTCGCCTGTTTTCACAAGCGACCCTCTTAATTCAATGTGATGATAATTAGTCAGCTACGACCTTTACTTTAATTTCGTGCTTCACTTCTTTATGAAGATCGAGGTGTGCGGTATAGTCTCCTAATTCTTTCGGCTGCGACTTGAAGGTGATCTTCTTACGATCAACGTCAAAGCCTTTAGCCTTTAAGGCATCTGAAACCTGGAGAGAGGTAACGGCACCGAAGATTTTGCCAGTCTCACCGGCTTTCGTCTTCAGTTCAATGGTGAGGTCGCCAATCTTTTGGGCCAGGGCTTCCGCCTCTGACTTAATCTTAGCAGCCTTGTGCGCCATCTGGCGTACGTTCTCCTGGATCATGCGCTTATTAGCTTCGTTCGCGATCAGCGCAAAGCCATTGGGTATAAGGTAATTCCTTCCGTAACCGGGCTTCACCTTTACCACGTCATTCTTATAGCCAAGATTTTGAACATCTTGTTTCAATATTACTTCCATGATGAGTTCGTCAGTTAAAGGTTATTTTAATGAATCACCGAGGTAAGGCAGTATGGCCAGGTGGCGAGCACGCTTGATGGCTTGCGCTACCTTGTTCTGATACTTCCAGCTATTGCCGGAAAGACGCCTTGGCAGGATTTTGCCCTGCTCGTTGATAAACTTCATGAGGAAGTCCGGGTCTTTGTAGTCAATGTAACGGATTCCGTTTTTCTTGAAGCGGCAGTATTTCGGTTTGATCTCCTGGCGCTTGATGGGTTCATTCACTAATGTCATGACTCAACCTCCTCTCTTTCTTTTTTGGTTTGCGTTCTCTTCCCTTTGTTAAACTCGCCTTTGCGTCTGCGGTTGTTGTATTCTACCGCGAATTTGTCAAGGCTGATGGTCAAAAATCGCATCACCGACTCGTCCCTTCTGTATTCTGTCTCAAGGGTGTTGATGGTCTCAGGAGCTGCCGCAAATTCGATCAGGTTGTAAAAGCCGGTAGACTTCTTCTGGATGGGATAGGCCATCTTCTTAAGTCCCCACTGCTCTACATTTATTACGTTGGCTTTGTTAGAAGTCAACACCTTCACGAACTTTTCGACAGTATCCTTTGCCTGATCCTCAGACAAAACGGGATTTAAAATGAATACCGTCTCGTAATTGTTCATGTTTTATAAATGGTTTTAAAATGAGGGTGCAAAAATAAGCCGATTTTTGAGATTTACACCCCGCTCACTCCCGAAATCCTCAATAATCTTTGAATTTGACATTGTTTGCGCTATTTTGGATGGATTTAACACTCAGAATGGTTCGATCAGGGGAGATTTTCACTGTTTTTTTGGTGGTTTTCCTTACGGGATGTAAGCAAGAGCCTTCCCGCGTTGATTTTAGTACCCAAATCAAGCCGATTATCAATAAAAATTGCATCAGCTGCCACGGTGGCGTCAAGCGCAATTCCGGTTTTAGCCTGCTCTTTCATCAAGATGCCCTCGATACAGCGGAGTCTGGCAAACCTGCCATAATCCCAGGCGATCCTGACCATAGTGAGTTGATCACTCGACTAGGCCTAAGCGACCCCGAAGAGCGCATGCCCTACAAAGAGGAGCCGTTGAAAAAGGAAGAAGTTGAATTGCTTCGTCAATGGATAAAGGAAGGTGCTACCTGGGGCGATCATTGGGCCTATGTTGCTCCCAAACCAGTAGAGGTACCCAAGCCTTCGCGACTGTTCTCTGGTTTGTTTGGTGGAGGATGGGAGAAAAATGAAATCGACTATTTCGTTCGTGCAGCCCTCGATGAACAAGGAATGAAGCCTGCCGATGAGGCGACAAAATCCGTGCTTATGCGTAGGGTATATCTTGACTTGATTGGCATACCGCCTACACCAGAGCAGGCGCAGGAATTTTTGAACGAACCTGATGAGAATGCCTATGAAAAGTTAGTTGACAAATTACTTGCCTCTCCAAGGTTTGGTGAAAAGTGGGCTTCGTGGTGGCTTGATATGGCGCGTTACTCCGACACAAAAGGTTATGAGCGCGATGCGTCTCGCAATATCTGGCGTTACCGCGATTGGGTGATCAAAGCTTTTAATGAAGACAAACCGTTCGATCGGTTTACAATAGAGCAATTAGCTGGCGACTTGCTACCCAACCCGACTGATGATCAGCTTATCGCCACAGCTTTTCATCGCAATACCATGAATAATGACGAAGG
>JAIENH010000100.1 GCA_019751475.1 Cyclobacteriaceae bacterium | reverse complement strand
CTAAAATCTCCGCAGTGGTTGCATCAAAGCCCGCCTCCGTCTTCTCTCCTTCTACCGAATAGTCCAGGATGGTCTTCACGTTAAACTCTCCCAGGTGGCTCAACGTCTTTTCTGCTTTCTCGATGGTCTCTCCTCCACAAAAATGATCAAATACGGTGGCCCGAATCAGGCCTTTGATTGGCAGGCCCCATGCCATCCCTAATTTCACGGCCCGGGTCGCCAGGTTTGAAATGAATGGGTGATTTACAACGGTGAAAATGAAGTTGGCTTTTCGCAGTTCGCTGTTAGACTTATAGCGGAAGGCAATGGCCGTGTCGTCAAATTTTACCGGGGGGGCTATCTCCATGAAAGGTGATTTTTGCAAACCTCAAATATAGCAGCGAGCGCCATTTTACAACCACCCTTCCGTGTTATACGGCAATTATTCAGTTATTTTGCTTTATCCGATTATGAGCCTCGTAAAAATTCAATCCCGACCGGCAATCACCGCTGCCCTTCTCAAACGGTACACGAAGGTAGGCGTGCTCGTGGATGAAAACACCGAACGTCACTGCTATCCACAGATAAAGGAAAAACTGGGTGCTCATAGCGTGATTCGGGTGGCCAGTGGCGAGCAACACAAAACTTTAAACACCTGCGCCTCCATTTGGGATCAATTGACGCAGTTGAAATTTGACCGCCATTCCGTTCTCATCATCGTGGGTGGAGGCGTATTGGGCGATATGGGCGGCTTTTGTGCTGCCACCTATAAACGTGGCATTGATTTTATCTTGCTTCCCACTACGCTACTAGCGCAAGTGGATTCCAGCATCGGGGGTAAACTGGGTATTGACTTTGGTACCTACAAAAATCACATCGGGGTATTTCAGCAGCCGGTGGCTACACTCATTTTCACTGATTTCTTGGAGACCCTCCCCAGGCGAGAACTCAGGTCGGGGTTTGCGGAGGTGATCAAACATTGCCTCATTTCGGACAAACGGATGTGGAATGTGATTCGCAAAAAGACGCTTGACCAGCAGCCTTGGACTACCCTAGTACCCCACTCCGTGACCTTCAAGGATCGCGTGACGAAAAAAGACCCTAAAGAAAAAGGCCTTCGCAAAATCCTGAATTTCGGCCACAGCATCGGTCACGCACTGGAGGGCCACTACCTTCATTCAACCTCACCTCTACTTCATGGAGAAGCTATTGCGGCCGGCATGATACTGGAGGCCGCAGTGGCGGCCCGGAAGAAACTTATCCAACAACCGGAGCTTGCTGAAATTGCCCGTTTTATACATTCCATCTATGGCAAAATCAACCTTCCAGACATGGAAGTACTGGTATCAATAATGGCTCAGGACAAGAAAAATAAGGGAAATAAGATTCTGCTGGCGCTTCCAAAGGGTATTGGAAAAGCCGTTTGGGACGTGCCCGTTAGCGAAACAGAGGTTCGCCATGCGATGGAATTCTATCAATCGCTTTAAACATAGTGTACATCGGTATCATCAGCAGGGGTCTCTTTCTTTTGAAAAGACTTTTTAAGGTCGTTGGCTTTGCGCGTGATGAAGTCTTTCGTCTTCTTCTTCCGGTTGCCCGTAAGCAACCAGGCCGCCAACAACGCACTCCCGGCAATTCCGATACCGATCGCTACTTTACGTGTTGTACTCATAACTGTATTAACTATTATTGAAAATAAATTGTTTCATCTGACACAAAAAAGTACTCAATAAATTATTTTTTTCTGACAAGCATACACACGTGGCCGACCAGATATCCTTTCTAAAGACAACCCACCTTCAAGGAAACGTTCGTTCGCTTCCCAGTTCAAAGAGCCTGAGCAACCGGGCGCTCATCATCCGGGCGCTTGCCAATCAGCCCTTTGCCATCGAAAACATTTCATCCGCCCGTGACACCCAACTCATGGCCGCCCTGGTAAATTCGTCAAGTCACCTGATTGACGTGATGGATGCCGGCACCACCATGCGCTTCCTCACCGCCTACTTTGGAGTGACGGGCCAGTCCAAAACACTTACCGGCACTGCGCGAATGAAGGAACGACCCATTCACTTGCTGGTAAATGCATTGCGCCAATTGGGGGTAACCATTCGATACGTAGAAAAGGAGGGGTTTCCCCCGATCGAGGTTGGCGGTTTTACAAAACAAAACACTCGTGAGTTAGCCATTCGAGGAGATGTGAGCAGTCAGTTTATCTCGGCTTTGATGATGATAGCTCATGTGCTACCAGAAGGTTTAACGATTTTACTGGAAGGCAAAATCGGCAGCAAACCATATATCCACATGACGGGAGAGTTGATGAGGTACTTTGGCGCCCAGTTACAAATTGAAGCAAGTAAAATTGTAATTCAGCCCGGCAAGTACTCAGGCAAAGTCTACACGGTTGAGCCAGACTGGTCGGCTGCCAGCTACTGGTTTGCCATAGTGGCTCTGGCGGAAGAGGCCTCGATTGTTCTTCCTGGCGTGAAGTCTGAGTCCTTGCAGGGAGACAGGGCCATTGTAGACATCATGCAGCCGCTGGGAGTACTGTCAGAATTTAAACCGGAAGGATTGAGTCTAAAGAAAACACAAATAAGTGCCACTTCATTGTCATGGGATTTTTCTGATTGCCCCGACCTGGCGCAGACCGTGCTGCCAGTGTGTGCTGCCTTACAGGTAAAAGGGAGATTTACGGGCCTTGAAAGTCTGCGGGTAAAAGAAACTGACCGCATTGCAGCCTTGCAAAACGAGCTAAAGAAAATCGGGGCAGAACTGAGCGAGGAAGGAAGCGAATGGGTGTTGACTCCAGGGCCGGCCCCCAAAGCCTCACCCGTTTTTCATACCTATCATGACCACCGGATGGCCATGGGCTTTGCTCCACTCGCCACACGCATGAACATCACCATTGAAGATTCCTCGGTAGTGAAAAAATCCTATCCTACTTTTTGGGATGATTTAAAGGCCATAGGCTTTAAAGTCGTTCCGTGAGAGAATTGAAATAATCTGGTGCCAGGGCCAGCCGGCTGCCATACCACGAAAACATTTCTCCATCTACTATCATGATCTTAGCCTTTGGCAGGATTGCTTGAATTTCCGACCGGTGCCTTTCGCCAAAAGGAAACGGCTCGGTGGAGAGCAGCACCACCTGGGGATCAAGTTCTCTCATTCGATCCTCCGTAAGGGTCGGATAGCGTTGTTCATCCCTCAAAACATTTATCAAGCCGGTTGCCTCCAGCATCGAATGAATGAAAGTAGGATTGGCTGCCGCCATGTAAGGCTTGCGCCACATCAGGTAAAGAGTGCGTAAAGCCGGAAGTGGTCGGAGTTGTTGAAATGCCTCATTGATTTCTTGAGTGATTCTTGCTCCCGCTTCTACTGTGTTAGTCAGATGAGAAATCTGGTTAATCATTTCCATGGCTTGTGCCAACGTGCTGATGTCACTCATCCAAACAGGATAGTGGGATCGTAAAGCCTCGATCTGCTGTCGTTCGTTTTCCTCTTTATTACCAATTATCAAATCAGGACTCAGACGATGAACAGCTTCCAAATCAATATTCTTTGTTCCGCCAACGATGGATTTGCTTTGTCGCCAATGTTCCGGATGAATACAAAATTTGGTTATGCCAACAACACTTTCATCCAAACCCAAGTCATACAGAAGTTCCGTTTGGGATGGCACCAGTGACACAATTCTTCGGGGCGGAGATGCAAGTGTAATC
>JAIENH010000735.1 GCA_019751475.1 Cyclobacteriaceae bacterium | reverse complement strand
ATGGGCGGCCGCAATCCGTATCGTATTTCCATCGACCAAAAAACAGGCTACCTCTACTGGGGCGAAGTGGGCCCCGATGCCGGCAATGACGATGCCCAGCGCGGGCCGCGCGGCTACGATGAAGTAAACCAGGCGAAAGGCCCCGGCTATTTTGGCTGGCCATATTTTGTCGGTAACAATTATGCTTACGCGAAATATGATTTTGAGAAAAAAGAAATTGGCCCACCCAGCAACATTGCCAAGCCCGTGAACACATCGCCCAACAACACGGGCTTGAAAGAATTGCCCCCGGCACAACCCGCGTTTGTCTGGTATCCGTATGTGCAGTCAGAAGATTTTCCGCTCGTGGGTAAAGGTGGTCGCAACGCCATGGCCGGCCCGATTTATTATTCTGAAAAATACAAAGACAAGCCCGAGGTGTATCCTGCGTACTTTGATGGCAAGCTCATCATCTACGACTGGATGCGCAACTGGATGATGGTGTGCACCATGGACAAAGGCGGCAAACTGATGGACATGCAGCCGTTTGTGCCGCACATGCTATTCAACAACATCATCGACATGGCCGTGGGGCCGGATGGAAAATTGTACACACTCGAGTACGGCACGCAGTGGTTTAAACAAAACATGGATGCCCGCTTGTCGCAGATTGATTTTAACGGAGGCAATCGCCCACCCGTTGCCAAGTTGACCGCGAACCCGACATCGGGCGCATTGCCGCTCACCGTTTCGTTTGATGCGAAAGGAACAGAAGACCCGGACGGAGATTCCGTTAGTTATGTATTAGAGTGGGCAGGGCAGAAACAAGAATCAAAGACTGGAACATTCACCGCTACGTTCGATAAGCCCGGTGAGTTTAAGCCACGCATAACCGTCACCGATTCAAAAGGCACGAAGGGCACAGCCGAAGCTACTGTGGTGGCAGGCAACACACCTGCTACCGTGGGCATCGCTATCGAAGGCAACTCGATGTTCTTTTTCCCGAATTCATCGGTGCGCTACAGCGTGAATGTCACCGATCCTGAAGATGGAGGCACGAAAGACAAATCCATTGCAGCCTCGGCTGTGCGCGTAGCTTTCGATTATGTTGACAAAGGCACAGACCTCAGCAAACTCGGTCATCAAAAAGCAGAGTTGCCGGGTGTAGCCCTCATTGCAGCCAGCGATTGCAAATCATGCCACCTCATTGACCAAAAGTCGGCAGGCCCATCGTATCGAGATGTGGCTAAACGCTATGGTAAAAATCCGAAGGCAGTAGAAATCCTCTCTGATAAAATTTTGAAAGGCGGAGCAGGTGTGTGGGGCGAAACAGCTATGGCTGCCCATCCGCAACTGAGCCAGGAGCAAGCTGCGCAAATGGTAGAGTACATTTTATCGCTGGCAAAAGAAACGGTGCAACCCGGCTTGCCTTTGAGTGGAGTAGCTAAGACAGGCAAGCAGGAAGAAGGCGCTTATGTATTAGAGGCAAGCTATATTGACAAAGGTGCTGCCGGTGTGCCGTCTCTCGCTACGGTGGCAAGGACAGTACTGAAAGCTCCCGAGTTGAACCCTGGCGAAGTGAGCGAATTGAAGGTAGCGAGTAAGGTGGCCGCACCTACCGGAAGTTTCATCTTCGATAACGTGAAACATAATTCGTCTGCATTGTTTAAAGATGTTGACCTCACCAATGTAGCTGCTCTTGAAGCGGTTGTTTACATGATGGGCGCCCAAACGGGTGGCGAAGTAGAATTTTTCTTAGACGGTGCCGAGGGTAAAAAAATTGGCACTACCTCCCTCGCCAAAGCGCCTGGTATCGAGGTGATGGAAGGTGTGAAAATGAAATCCAGCAAAGTGGCTCTCGGCAAAGTGTCGGGTCGCCACGATGTATTGCTGGTATTCAAGAACGACCAGGCAGGAGATAAAAACTTGTTCTTCTTTGGGAAAGTAGCGCTGAAATAACATTTGCTAGCAGTCTTCCGGCATCTCATGGTGCCGGAAGGCTTAGCTGGATCTTATCACCTTTTCTTTCTAAATCCTCCGCGAGAGAATTTCTTCTTCTTGTCGAATGAGCCGGATGACTTTGCCTCGGGATTGTAGGCAGGGCCGGGACCCAGTTGTGGTGGTAACGGAAACTTCGGCACAGTAGAGCCAATCAGGCTTTCAATTTGAAAAAATCTTCGCTGGTCTTTCTCGTTGATAAATGTGATAGCCGTGCCGGTGGTCTCCGCCCGGGCTGTGCGGCCCACCCGGTGCACGTAGTCTTCCGGATCAGGAGGCACATCATAATTGATCACCGCACTGATGCCTTCCACGTCAATACCGCGCGACAGCACATCGGTGCCAATGAGAATAGATAACTGCCGACTCTTGAACGCCCGCAAAATGTCTTCGCGTTCGTTTTGATCCAGGTCCGAGTGAAAGGCCTTGGCCGGAAGGCCCGACCGCTCAAAGGTGGCACCAAGCTTCTTCACCATTTCTTTGGTGGAAGAAAAAATGATAACACTGTTCCAGGCGTGCGTCTTCAACAGGTGTGTGAGCAGTGCCGGCTTCTGCGAATCGTGCACTACATAGGCTTGTTGTAAAATTCCTTCGGCCGGTTTGGCAATGGCGATGTTGATCTCAGCCGGTTGATTCAAAATTTTATTGGCCAGTTGCCGGATCTTTGGTGGCATGGTGGCAGAGAACAAAAGCGTTTGCCGGTCTTTGGGCAAATAACTGATGATGCGCACGATGTCTTCAAAGAAGCCCATGTCCAGCATGCGGTCGGCTTCATCAAGAATCAGGTGCTTAAGGTGATCAAAGATAACGGTGTCACCGGCCAGCAACGAAATCAAACGGCCGGGTGTGGCAATGACAATGTCAGCGCCCTGCTCCAGTGCTTTCTTCTGTTGATCCCACGCGGCACCATCTCCTCCACCGTACACGGGAATAGAACTCACTCCGGTGAAGTACGCAAATCCTTCGATCTGCTGATCAATCTGCTGGGCCAGCTCACGCGTGGGCGCGATGACCAGCGTGTTCAGGTGGCGGTGGTCGGTGCCGATGATCTTGTGGATGACGGGCAAAATGTACGCGGCCGTTTTTCCTGTGCCGGTTTGCGCGCAGGCAATCACGTCCCGGTTTTCAAGAATCGTGGGAATGGCCTTCTCCTGGATGGGCGTTGGCTTGGCATATCCCATCGACTCGAGGCCTTCCTGAAGTTTGGGGTCGAAATTAAAATCCTGAAATGTCAAAGGGTGGTGATTAGAGAGATGAGTCGATCATGTCAAATTTTGTATAGGGCACTAGTACGTGAGGGATGCGTATGCCATCCGGTGTTTGGTTGTTTTCGAGAATAGACGCTACAATTCGCGGAAGCGCCAGCGCACTGCCATTCAAGGTGTGGAGTAATTCCATTTTCCCGTCTTTGTTTTTATAGCGGAGCTTCAGCCGGTTTGCCTGAAAAGTCTCAAAGTTACTGACCGAGCTTACTTCGAGCCATCGCTCTTGTGCGGCTGCAAACACTTCGAGGTCGTACGTCATGGCAGAGTTAAACCCCATGTCACCGCCACAGAGCAACAACTTTCGATACGGCAATTCCAGTTTTTCCAACAGGCCCTGGACATAGGCACTCATTTCTTCCAACGCTTCGTACGAATTTTCTGCTTTATGAATTTGTACAATTTCCACCTTGTCGAATTGATGCAGCCGGTTAAGGCCACGCACGTGCG
>JAIENH010000604.1 GCA_019751475.1 Cyclobacteriaceae bacterium | reverse complement strand
TTTACATGCGCCAAAATGAAGATGGAAAAACCGTAGCGGCCATGGATGTATTGTTCCCAGGCATCGGTGAAATCATTGGCGGGTCACAACGTGAAGAACGCTACGACCGTCTGCTGGCTCGCATACAAGAAATGAAACTTCCCGAAAAAGAATTGTGGTGGTATCTCGATTTACGCAAGTTTGGGTCGGCACCGCATAGTGGCTTCGGTCTAGGCTTTGAGCGGCTCATGCTCTTCGTCACCGGCATGACCAACATACGCGATGTCATACCGTATCCGCGGTTTCCCGGAAACGCGGAGTTCTAGTAAGCATAAGTTTAAAATGAAACTCCAAGGAGGAACATTACACTTCTGTTCCACTCTGGCCTCCATAAGCTCGGATTTGTATTTGCAAGAGTAACAAGTTGCATCAATCCATCATTGCCCATAACTTGTAGAGTTAGTCTCAACTTGTTGCTTACCGGATAGCTCCCACCCAACTGGACAGATAATCCAGCATCATGTGAGAAGTAATAACCAGTCGATTCTACTCTGTTTATTATTCCTGGATAATAGTACTTATTGATAGTTGATGCATTTTGAAGAAAGCTAACGTAGCCTCCTGCACCTAAGTAAAATTTAAAGTTTCTCCCAAAAACAAATCGTGGCACGAGTCCAATCGTAAGGTAGTTACGGATAATATCATTTGTAATTTTTCCGAGTACTTGCGTCCCATCGGGGGCATCATACTCCGCTTCATCTCGCAGAAGATAACCGTTTTGCTCCCATTGAAATCTCGCAGAAAGCTCCAGGTTTCTTAAGAACTTCTTACTTACTGCAACACCTGCCGTCCATCCTATCTTTGTTGCCCCATGTTTATCGTATAACTCATTTCCTCGCACAGATACCAATGAGGGCCCCGCAAAAAACTCGACTGTCTCAATCAGACGAGGGCGCCTCAATGAATCTGGTAGTCCTTTACCTTTGCTATGTTGTGCATGAGTGAGTTCGCACAGCATCATAAATACTAAAATAGGTAAGACTTTAACTAATTTCATTCTTTAATGATTAATCAAAACTCTTGTGGATGAGGTTAACTCATTATCTCCTATTTTGAGATAGTATACTCCATTTGGGATTCCAGATACATCAATGGTAAATTGACTACTATTCATAGTTTCGGAAAACACTTTTTCATTGTGAGAATTAACAATCAATACTTTAATTGGCTCAATTAAGTTAGTAGTTTGCTTTTTAGAATCAAAATCCACGCCATCATTTTCTTTAGTCAATTCTATTGTCAATTTTGTACTAACTGGGTTAGGGCTTACGGCTATCCTAAATCCGCAACTTCCGCGACTAATCGATCGAACCGCTGGAGTGCCGGTAAGTCCGCAACGATTTCGAAGTTGTAGAACCACACTTCCCCCTGAAAACGAGGTACTCGCCCGAACACCAAGATAAGGCGTTCCTTGACCACTTTGATAAATCAAGGTACCCCAGCCCCATCTATACTCCGTGATATCATTATTAATATAGGTTGATGAATATGAGCCCGTGCCATTGGGACATAATGAAGATGGTCCGCTAATGGAAAAATCAGAATTACTATATGTTCCTGCTTTTCCCTGCAAGTTCACATAACCTGAGCGACAATCTGGGCCAACCGTTTAATCTGACATTCACGAAAAACGTGCCAAAACCTCCAGACGTAGTCAGCGTGACTGAATTATTAGATGTGAAAAGTGGTGACGAGGATGAAGTCGATACACCATTTAATAAAACACCCGACCCAGACCCCGAATAAGAAACAAACCAATCATATCCATAATTTGTACCGTAGCTGCTGTTACAGGTAATAGTCCAAGACTCTCCAGAGCAAATTTCGTAATTGGATGTATTCTTAGAAATTGAATGATTACCGGGGACTGGTCTAGTGATCGTGATTTCATTAGACAAATCGCTATCACGATTACAATTATCGTTTCTACTATAAACTCTTATTCCACCAGAAGCTGATGGAGTATAATTAACAATAATTTGTGGATTTGTGGTTGTAAGGTTCGGTGCTGAGAATCCAGGTGGCAGTAACCAGCGATAGCTTGTTGTATTTGTCGTAGCAGTTGCATTAATGGTTAGGCTACCAGTACCGCATAAAATTGACTGATTGGGCGTGGTAATGGTTGGAGCTGGATTATTTAAAATTGTAACGTTTAATAGATCTTGAGAGTTGTTATTCGTACAAGTAGCACCAAGTCTACCTGTTGCAGTATTGCTCCACTTCACGGTTAGCATAGCCTTCTGACCCTATTGTTTCGGTACTCGTTATATCACCACCTAAAATAGACCAGCCCAAAGTCGAAAGATTTGAGCAACCACTTGCAGTATACCTGTAGGTCGATCCCGGACACAGTCCTGAGGCTGATCCACTGATTGAAACTTGAGCGCTACTGGTGCTAAACAGCAATAAAATTGCCATTACACCTAAGAATTCCTTATGTGTTTTCATATGATAGAAATTTTAAGCTAATTTAATTTCATGTCTTTTAGTTAGCATAGCGTAAATCGACAAATCGAAAATTCACAGGTATAAACTGTCAAAATGAACTACTAACGACCTCTTTAAATATTGCTTCAAGTATTGATTACATTAAGGCAAATTTGATGAGGACAGCAAATTGAATTTTAAGCAGAATGGATAATCAAAAACCGCAGGGCCGACTCATTCCATCGCTAGGCCTTTTCTCGGCCTTCATACTCACAGTAAGTTCCGTTATCGGTTCGGGGATTTATAAAAAAGTGGCACCCATGTCGGCTGAGCTGCTCTCTCCAAGCCTGGTGCTGTTGTGTTGGGCGCTGGCGGGTATTATCAGCTTATGCGGAGCATTGAGCAATGCCGAGATTGCGAGTATGTTGGCAGACTCCGGTGGCGAGTATGTGTACTACCGAAAAATTTACAATCGTTTTTTCGCTTTCTTATATGGCTGGACGAGCTTTGCTGTCATTCGTTCCGCATCGCTTGCCTCCATCGCCTACGTGTTTGGACAATCGTTTAACGCACTCGTTCCACTTCCTGTTTTACCCGATTCGTTGGCCAATCTTTCCCTCTTCGGAATTTTTACACCTTTTCACAATTTCGGAGTAAAGCTCTTAACCATTACACTTATTGGCGCCCTCTCCTATGTCAACTGTCGGGGGTTGAAAGGTGGTGAAGGCTTGAGCCGCTGGGTGCTTTACCTCGTTACAGCCGTGATCGCCATGATTGTTGTACTAGGGCTCAACATTGGAGGTGGAAGTTTTGAAAATTTTGCAACCAATTCATCACACTATGTAAGCCGACCGTGGTATGACAGCGGACTAATTCAGGGGATGTTCGCGGCCATGCTGGCGGCCTTCTGGGCATTTGAAGGCTGGGCCACTACAGGCTATCTAGGGGGTGAAATCAAAAATCCCAATCGCAACCTGCCTCTTGCACTGGTGTTTGGTGTGCTGTTCGTCATGTTGGTATACGTAAGTATCAACTTCACGTACCTGTTTATCTTACCCATCAATGAGATTGTTGAGATCAACAAATCGCAAAATACCATTGCAGCCGTAGAAGTTGTAAAACATTTTCTGGGCAGTGCAGGAGGTTTGTTCACGTCCGTATTGATATTACTGACTACGTTTGGGGCTACTAACACCACCGCCCTTATGC
>JAIENH010000616.1 GCA_019751475.1 Cyclobacteriaceae bacterium | reverse complement strand
AGAAAAATGACCGAGCACATTTTCTGAATCAAAGACCACCGCATTGTGCGATATGCCTACCATGTGATCAGGATAGGCTGCCTTGATGATGTCATACATTCGATGGTGGGCAGCTCCGAGATTTTTCACCACCGTTAAAGCACGCACCGGGTTGGTGCGGAAAGGAGGGAAGAAGCCGGTGATCCAGCCATAGCTGGCATACACGTTGGGCTCGTTGAACGTGTTCCACTGATGTACGTATTCGCCAAAAGTCTCCACCACCTTTCTTCCAAAGTCAAGCCATAAGTCAATGTTGCTTTCCTTTTCCCAACTGTTCATGTTGGCAAACCACGTGGGGTTGGTGAAGTGGTGAAGCACCATCATCACTTTCACTCCGCGCCTGTTGAGCTCTTTCAGAAATTCCCGGTATTCCTCTACAGTAGGGCCGTGCAGTTCTTGCCTGGGTCCGCGCTGCAGTTTGCTCCATGAGAGCCCCATGCGGTAGGCGGGAGCGAGTGAAGAGATTATTTCTGCATCTTCGCGAAAGCGAAGTTCGTGATCAGTAGTACGTTGAAAGATGTGGCCATCTTTTGCTTTTACGCCTTGCCAGTCGTGCTCAAAGGCAGTCTCAATTTGCGCTGCGGCTGTGCTCGTGCCAAAAAGAAAATCCGATGGAAACGAGCGCTGCATGACTACTCACGGCCAGCGCCTTGATCACCTGACTTTGCTGCGAATGATTTTATGCCGGGAGTAGTCTCCTTACGGGCTACTGCTGCCTGTTCGATCTCCCATGCTTTCCAGTGACGCTGCAATTCTTTCAAGTCTTCGTCCACACATGGATAGTGTGCCGACTTTGGTACAATCGGAAATTTGCCTTGCACCAGTTGAGAACTGCCGAGCCCGCCCGTCCATTCAAAATGCCCTGGGTCAAAAAGATGTCTCCATCTTCCACCCCAGCGCAAGCCAAGTCGCTCCCCGATAACACCCACTTTGCGCCACAGCGCTATATTGTTCCACTGGGCCACGGTGTCCTTCATCGGCACGATGTCCACAGCCAATCCATATTGATGTTTAGAGTAGCCTGCCTTTGAGCGGGTGTAGTGCTTACCCATCGACCGGTACTCGTTTTGCTTGGCATGGGTGCGATAGGTTTCAACCACCGCCAACTCAATCCCTTTTGACTTGCACACGCGAATTAATTCGATGACTTTGTCGCGGAAGTATGGATGCAGCGATTGCAGATCAGCTATCATCGGTATCGCACCACGATTTTTGCCGAAAGAAAAATTCTCTACCATTTCCCAACGCTTCCACGCATCAGCCGTATCACCATAAAACTCCCACGTGTGGAATCCTACCGGGTGAGAAAAATGCTTTGTGAGATCGTGCGCTTCTTCTGCCGGAACAGGAGCATAGGGAATGCGTGCTACCTGTGCAGACGAGGTAAAAAAAGAAGCACAAACGATTGAAAAAACAAAAAATCTTGCCATAGCCTGAAAATCCGGTGCAAAAATAGGAAAACTTATCTAAGTGGGTGCTGTCCCCAGAAGCCCGGCCGCTTGGAGACGACAATATCTCCTTTGATTTTGCATTGGCAAGCCAGCCTCAGAGCTGTATTAAGTTTATGTGGTGGAAATGTTAACCTGCTATACTTCACGTAGCTAACACAAATATCTTTGCGCGACTTTGCGTGTATTTCTCTGCGACCTTTGCGGTAAACGAAAAGTAACCGCGGAGTGCGCGGAGGTACGCAGAGATAAGCTCAAAGTAGAGCATTTAGAGATTCCGCTATTGTGGAAGTTTGGTATTGGATGATAGGCCTTCAAAATTGAATGGTGCATTCCTTCTCGATGGCTAGCGTATTTTGGTCTTTAAACAAGACTTCCTTAAGATTGTTCATGCATTCCGACCGGCATATAACCACATTGACTTCTTACTTCAGCCAGTTTATTTCTGAGCACAAGAAGGAGTTTATGGAGCGTGTGCTGGACAATCGAACTCGGTTTGTGTCCATTGTGCTGGAAGATATTTTTCAGTCGCAGAATGCCAGTGCGGTGATACGCACATGCGAATGTCTCGGTCTTCAAGACATTCACATCATAGAAACACGAAGTAGTTGGGGTACGAATAAGTTGGTGCTGCGCGGTTCCGACAAATGGATCAACATTCATCGATACAAAACGAAAGGCGCGAATAACATTGGCGACTGCTATGAACTCCTGAAACAAAAAGGCTACCGAATAGCCGTTACCGATCCATCACCCGATGGTGTGGCCATTGACGAACTGCCGATTGATCAACCCATTGCCATCGTCATGGGCAACGAGCGTCACGGCACCTCCGACTATGCAGTGCAGCATGCTGACATGAAAGTTCACATTCCAATGGTGGGCTTCACGGAGAGTCTCAACATCTCAGTGAGTGCGGCCATCTGCCTTCATTCTCTTCTCACTCGACTGCGAAACTCTCCAGTAGATTGGAAGTTGTCTTCTACAGAAAAAGATTTACTTCGATTGCATTGGTATAAAAAGGCTGTGAGGCGATCGGAATTACTGGAACGTGAGTTTCTAAAGACGATTGAGTAACTTTACGCGGCTTTAATCAGATTTTTTTATGTTGTGGTCGCGAAGGTTGTGGAAGATGGGGTTGTATGCGCTTATGTTATCAGCGGTGCTGCTACTGCTGGCCAACTGGTGGGTGGTGAAGAGTACTGAGCAACGAATTTTCTCTGACTATGCGTTACTTCCGGTCAATCCGGTGGGCTTGGTGCTGGGCACCAGCAGCCGACTGTCTAACGGGTTGCCCAATCCATTCTTTGACAACCGTATGCGGGCCGCGGCCGAATTGTACAAGCTGGGAAAGGTTGGGCATATCATCGTGAGTGGAGATAATCGCACACGTTTCTACAACGAGCCTGTAGAGATGCGCAAAGCGCTTATGAAGTTGGGCGTGCCGGAATCGGCCATTACCTTGGATTACGCAGGTCTTCGCACGCTGGACTCTGTCATTCGCAGTAAAGAAATCTTTGGGCAGGATAATATTACCATCATCACGCAGCCATTTCATTCTTACCGGGCTTTGTTTATCAGCAACTACTTTCATATCAATGCTGTGGCACTGGTGGCTCAAGAACCTGACAATGAGCCAGCCGTTCAGGTATATGTGCGAGAGTATTTTGCCCGCGCGAAGGCCATACTCGATTTGTATATCCTTAAAACAACCCCGCGTCATTTGGGTGAAAAAGAACCCATCACGATCTGATCTTCACGCGCGCACTTCTCTTTTTATTAAATTTGAGTTTTAATCTTATTGTGAGACGCATTTTTTGGGGTTGTCTTGTTAGTCTGGCTTTTGTGTGCGGTCTCATTCCCGAAAGGGTACTGGCCCAGGAGACCATTGTACAGGGTAAGGTCACGGATGCCAACTCAGGTGACCCGGTGCCATTTGTCAATGTTGTCTTTAAAAAGACATCCATTGGCGCTACCACCGACTTTGATGGTAATTTCATTATTCGCACGTCTAATCCTACTGACTCTGTTCAGGCATCTTACATTGGCTATCGCCCAAAGACAAAAGCTATTAAGCGAGGCATTCGGCAGACGATCAATTTTCAACTGGAAGAAGATGTGACCAACTTGCAAGAGGTAGTGGTGCTGGCAGGAGAGAACCCGGCCTGGGCCATTGTGCGCAGT
>JAIENH010000213.1 GCA_019751475.1 Cyclobacteriaceae bacterium | reverse complement strand
CCATACCCCACGACATTAAAAAAGAAAGCAATCGACTGCGCGTGCTGATCGATCAGATACACAGTCGCAATGACAATGACCCGGAGCTGGCCGCAGTTTTGTCAGAAAAAGTAAACGAAGGATGCGAAAACCTGAACATCTACGTGAAGAAGATCACGCAGAAATATCTGGAAGAAGGAAAAATAGTGGGCTTGTTGGGTGGCGATCATGGCACACCACTGGGATTTCTTCGTGCGTTGAGTGAGCGACACGATCGGTTTGGCATTCTACAGATCGATGCGCATGCCGATCTGCGCAAGGCATACGAAGGATTTACGTATTCACATGGATCCGTCATGTTCAACGCGCTCAAAATTTCTTCTGTGAGCAAGTTAGTGCAAGTGGGCATACGCGACTTTTGCGATGAGGAATATCAAATGATGAAGCGAGGCAGCGGCCGTATTAAAACTTTTTTTGATGATGAGTTAGCACATCAACTCAGTCAGGGTCATGCATGGGAGGTGCTTTGCAAAGACATCGTAAAAGAGCTGCCCGAAAAAGTCTACATCAGTTTTGATATTGACGGGCTCGATCCAAAACTCTGCCCTCATACCGGCACGCCCGTGCCCGGAGGTCTTGACTTCCGCCAGGCCGTGACGCTCATCAAGACCGTAGCACTTAGCGGCAAGCGCATCATTGGCTTTGATCTGAATGAAGTAGCCGTGGGTGATAATGAAGATTGGGATGCCAACGTGGGTGCACGCATACTTTGGAATCTTTGCAATTGGACGCTGCGAAACCTGAAGTAATGCCAAGGCGTCTTGACACCTCAGAGGTGTCTGACGCCTCTAATACTTCGCTCACTGCTTAAGCGACATCTCAAATTGCATTTTTGTTGAGCAGGCTGCGTAGTACTCCGTAAATTGTCTATTTTGCCCCGTCAACAACACGCACATGAGTGAATTCATCAGCAATGTGGCCACCGGAGTATGGACGCCTATTCTCTTTCTACTGATTTTGGGTGGACTGTTTTTTTTCTTCTACTCCGGGCTGGTTCACTACCGGTACTTTTCTCACACGATCGCCATCTTGCGCGGCAAGTATCACAATCCAAACGACCCTGGTCAGATCAGTCCTTATGAGGCGCTGTCAACAGCGATGGCTTCGACTGTTGGTATGGGTAATATTGCAGGAGTAGCCGCTGCTATCAGCATCGGAGGACCAGGCGCCTTGTTTTGGATGTGGGTCACGGCTTTCGTGGGCATGTCGACTAATTTTTTTACAAGCACGCTATCTGTGATGTATCGAGGCAAAGATTCTGCAGGTGTGATTCAAGGTGGCCCGATGTATGTGATTCGCGAAGCGCTTGGCAAGGCGTGGAAACCTTTATCCGTTTTGTTTTGCCTCTGCGCGATGGTTGGTTGTCTGGGAATCTTTCAAGCGAACCAATTAACTCAAGCTATTATTGACATTGGCTTTGATGGTACGGCCATCAAAGAATCTTCGTTTTCCTTTGCGGGATTTGAGATCAGCACATTGAAGTTCATCATCGGCACTACACTCATGACCATCTCCGGCATTGTGATACTGGGCGGCATTCAACGCATTGGAAGCTGGGCCGGCAAAATGGTACCGTTGATGATTGTGATCTATTTCTTCTGCGTGTTCGCCATTTTGATTGTAAACATCAGCGTAGTGCCTCACTATCTGATGATGATCATCACCGAAGCATTTACTGCCAGTCATTATCACGGCAACCCTGCCCTGGGCGGAATGTTGGGCGGATTGATTGTTGCAGGTGTGCGCAGAGCATCTTTCTCAAATGAAGCAGGGATTGGTACGGCCCCCATGGCATTGGGTGCATCACAAAGTACCGAACCCATTCGCGAGGGACTTGTCTCCATGATCAGCCCTGCGATTGACACACTCTTGGTTTGCACGCTCACCGCAATGGCTATTTTGGTTACGGGTGTGTGGGAATCAAAAGGCGTGAGTGGCGTAACGCTCACCGCTAATGCCTTCCAAATGGCACTGCCTGGCATCGGCAAATATTTACTGTTGCTGTGCGCCTTCTTCTTCGCTATCACGTCATTGTTTTCATATTCTTATTATGGAAGCAAAGCTTTGTCATTCCTCATTGGTGTAAAAGCCAGCAAGTACTACGACTATTTTTATCTTATCACCATTGTGGTGGGTGCTGTTGCCTCCCTCACCGATGTGATGAACGTGATAGATATAGCCTACGCACTGATGGCCATACCTACCATGCTTTCTGGTTTTGCGTTGGCACCCAAAGTAATGGCCGAGGCGAAGTCGTATTTTAAGAGGATGAGAGAGAAGGGCGAGGTTTAGAATTTAGACCGGCATGATATTCAATCGACTTCACCCGTTAGAGTAGCCAAAGGTGCATTAAACTAGATTCACTTAATTCGTCAAGCTACTTCGCCACTTTCACTCTTACCGCATTCAATCCTTTGGGGCCACGCTCAACCTGAAATGTAACGCGGTTGTTTTCTTTGATTGGCTCCAGGTGGCCATTGATGTGTGTGAAAATGCTTTCCTGGGTGTTGAGGTCCTTGATAAAACCAAAGCCTTTTGATTCATTAAAAAACGAGACAACCCCAACACGGTTTCCATCGGCATCTTCGGTGTCTTTACGTTTTGGAACGCCTATTTCAATACTCTCAGCATTGATCTTCTTTCGTTGTTTGTTAGGATCGGGAGGCGTAGAAGTAATGTTCCCATTCTCATCTACATAGGCCATCATGCTCTCCAGGCTGCCATCGGTGGCGTTGGCTTTGCGCTCTTCTCTCCGTCTTTCTTTCTCTTCGCGCTTCTTGCGCTTCTTGTTTTCCTTCTCCTTCTTGTTAAACGTCTCCTGCGATTTCGCCATAATGACTGTAGCGGTTGATTAGTTTGTTGGTTATCCTAAATATGCTTTTAAGGCCCGGCTTCTTGAATTATGCCGTAGTCTCCGGGTAGCTTTCTCTTTTATCTGCCTCACGCGCTCACGTGTGAGATTGTACTTCTCACCAATTTCTTCCAATGTCATGGCAGACTCACCGTTGAGCCCGAAATAGAATGACACAACATCAGACTCGCGTTGTGTGAGTGTGGCTAAGGCGCGTTGCACTTCCCTTCTTAGGGAGTCAATCATTAAAGCCGAATCCGGGGTCACCTCGTTGCTGTCGGACAGTACATCTAAAAGACTATTCTCTTCTCCCTGTACAAATGGCGCATCCATGGAAACATGCCGCCCGGATATCTTCATGGTGTCACTTACTTCATCGGTAGTGATCTCCAAAGCTGTAGCCAACTCATCAGCCGAAGGCTCGCGCTGAAATTTCTGCTCCAGGTCGGAGAAGGTCTTTGACATTTTGTTGAGTGAGCCCACACGATTGAGGGGCAAGCGTACTATGCGCGACTGCTCTGCCAGCGCCTGCATAATCGATTGACGTATCCACCACACCGCGTATGAAATGAATTTAAAACCACGCGTCTCATCAAAGCGCTTGGCAGCTTTGATCAAACCGAGGTTGCCTTCGTTGATCAAATCACCGAGGGTGAGACCGTTATTCTGATATTGTTTGGCTACCGACACTACAAAGCGCAGGTTTGCCTTGGTCAATTTTTCAAGCGCCACTTGGTCGCCTTCGCGAATGCGCTTAGCCAGCTCCACC
>JAIENH010000584.1 GCA_019751475.1 Cyclobacteriaceae bacterium | reverse complement strand
ACACTAGGCGTAAATAAAGGCGAAAAATTCGGTAAGTTTAACGAGGAGGATTATGCCAATCGTCTTTGCTTGGCGGTGGGCAAAGAGAAAAAAGCGCTCATCATGTTTGAGCCAGACCTGAGCGTGGGCGATCAAGTGCAACTTATGCACCGAAGCATTGATCTGGAGTATATCAGTAGGGGTATATCGGGATTGGAGAGGAAAGCTGAGGGACAAAAGCCAATTTTTTACTTTTACATTAACTGTGTTGGCCGAGCAAAACCTTTCGCTGGTGGAGAGTTAGAGGATGTGGAAGAAGTTCAAAAAGGTATTGGTACTCAGGTTCCGTTCACAGGATTTTATTCTGGTGTAGAAGTGGCTCGAGTGCGTAATCGTCTACAGGCACTTGATTGGACGGGCGTACTCTGTCTGCTGACGGAATGATGCATGATTAAATGACAGAACTAGAACGTTTACAAAACGAATTGGCGTACTATAAAGCACAGGTTGACTGGCATGCTGGCAATGCCTTACGAGACCAATACGCACTCGCGCAACTTAGTCATGACCGGTCTCAGTTAATGAAGAGCTTTCAATTAATAGCCGATATCCAACGCACGTTTAATGCTCACTCAACACCTGATGCTCTATATTCTACTGTGTTGGAGGCGATGCTTTCATTAATGGAAATAGATCGTGTGGTGTTGCTTAAATCGATCGGCACAGTACTGAAACTTCATCTTTGGAAAGGGTTTTCGGAAAGCGAAGGTTGCCAATGGAAAAATAAAGAATTTCGTGTTTCTGAAAATTTCTTTACTGAAAGAAAGCCTCTATTTATAAACAGCGAAACGGAGCCGACTTCATCTGAAAGGGAACTCCAAGTTATTTTTGGATGTCCCTATTTCATAGTAGTTCCTTTAGTAAAAGAAAATCTTGTATGGGGAGCGCTTTTTACCGGAAGAATGCATGAGCATAAAGTGATGTCTTATAAGCCCTATACAAAATCAAGTGTAGACATTATGGAGGCCATCGCAGGAATGATTTCCGCTTTTACATCTCAAATTGAACGAAATACGCAGATGGAGCGGGAGCGAAGTCGTATTGCGCGAGATATGCATGATGATGTTGGCTCAGAATTGTCGAGGCTTGCCATAGCTTGCGATAATGTTAAGAAACAATACCCATCTGATAGTAAGCTGCAAGATGCTCTCTCTCATATTCAGAATTCTTCAAGCCAACTCATCAATAACATAGGGAATATTATTTGGGCGCTCAATCCAATCAATAATACTACATTGAGTCTCGTAGGATATATTCGGGAATATGCAAGTGATTATCTGGAGGCGCATCGTGTCTCACTTTCGTTTAAAGCACCAGAATTACCGGTGGATCGTTTAGTGCGTCATGAAGTTCGAACTCATCTTTTTATGGTTTTGAAAGAATGTCTTCACAATGTGATCAAGCATGCGGCTGCCACAAAAGTAAGCATTCAAATTACCCTTGAAAGCGACTTATTTTCTTGCACCATACAAGACAATGGTAAGGGCTTTGAGCTAAATCAGAAGCGAGCATTTGGAAATGGCCTGCGAAACATTCGACAGCGAATGGAGGAGATAGGAGGAACACTCAGTTTCAAATCACGACCTCAGGAAGGGACAACCGTGCAATTTGCTGTGCCGATTTAAAGTATGTTAGAAAGCAACTGATTAGCTTTAAAAAAACGATACCAAAAAATTATTTAAATTCCCTTTCTCAAACTGATTGCTTCATTACCCCCAACTGCTCCATCAGCATCATTTGGTCAGCGATCAGCCAATGGCTTATGATCTTCTGTTTTTCAATTTCATAGCCAATTACAAACGGAAACAAAACCTCCTTCCCAGTGGCCGGAATACCATTCAACTCACCGGAGTGCTTTCCCTTTATCCTCGCGCGAACAATCACGCGGGCTCCTTCGCCTGTAATTTCGTCAATAAACATTTCGTATTTTGGAAATGCTCCATCAAAAAAAAGAATATGCTCAATTAGCCCTTGATCAGTCATGTATTTTTCGCATAATTCGCTTGTCTTTGTTACGCCACTAATTGCATTGAAGTATTCAATAACAAACTCTTTGTTTTTCTTTGTTTGATCCATAATTTTCTTGTTTAGCTGTTTTTCCGCTCTTTTTTTGCTTTTAATTACCTGGATTGTTAATCAAATGTACTTCTACGGTATAGATGGCAGCTATCGCAGATGTTACATTTAATTATTCATTTGTTACATTTTCCTTTTTTCGGCAAAAGAGAGAAGGCTTCACGCCATATTGCTTTGTGAATACTTTCGTGAAATGCGATGCTGTTTCAAATCCTGTCTGGTAGGCCACTTCGCTGATTCTCAAATCCGTAGTTTCAAAAAGATGTTTGGCTTTCTGAAGCTTGATCATTCGGATGTAGCTAGCTGGAGACTGGCGTATGATAGGCTTTAATCTTCTAAACAATTGAGTTCGGCTCATGTTCATGAGCTCACTAAGGTGATTTGCATCGAATTGATTGTTTTCGATGTTTGCTTCAATTGTATCGTTTACCCTTTTAAGAAAGGCCGCTTCACGCGGATTGCTCCGGCTCAAGACTTCAACTAAATTATCCGATTTCGTGAAATGAGAACGAAGGCGTTTCCGTATTTCAGCGTAATAGTCAGGAATGTAATTAGGCCCGTTGAGCCGCTCTTCCTGCACGGCAACAATGGGCTGCTCCAGGTGCAAATCAATTTCAATCTCGTATCGTGTGGTGTCATTCGATGGAGAGCTGATGATTACCGGCAGTTGACAAAGATTGGTTACTTCATTGTTGCGCGCAAGATTGATCCCGCTGTTGCAGATTACAATCTTGCATGTTTGGGTGTCAATACCTTCAACTGAAACCTGGATATTTCCTTGTTCTGGCGTGAACTCGATGAGTTTACAGAGAATGTGGGTGAGGTCGTTGCTCAATGCCTTAGCCTGAAAAATCGCTAACGCGGATTGCGGTGAGGGAGTGAAACTTAACACAATGTCTTCCGCTTTTGCAATCGGCTTGATGGCAGTGACCAAATGCTTAACGAAATGATTAATCTCCGTGCGTACCGATCGGTTCATGCACGGATAAGGTATGCAAGTATCTTTTTATTTACAAATTTGGATAAGGGTGCATAACACTGAGTGACATGCGCTTGCACTTTGCCTAACTCATGTTAAAATACTTCTAAAGTAGTAGTGGATGTAAGTAATATAGCTATGTACTAACTTAGTAATGAGTTGAACTCAAGCTATTAATACCATGTTACCCTTTCTTTTTCTTCCTAAAATCATCATCTTTCTGTAGTGAACCTCAACCTTCAGGCTAAAAAGCAAAACACCTACGATGCCATCGTGGTGGGCTCCGGCATTAGCGGGGGCTGGGCGGCCAAAGAGTTGTGCGAAAAGGGATTAAAAGTGTTGATGCTGGAGCGGGGCAAGCCTGTAGAGCATCCCAATTATCCAACTGCTACTAAAAATCCGTGGGACTTACCCCACCGGGGAGAGTTGACAAGAGAAGATATTGAAAACTGTCACATACAGGCCCGGCACTTTTCTTTCGGTGAAGACAACGGCACCGTGCTCGTCTCGTACGCCGCCGCCATGGCGGTTCCCGAAATCAGGACCC
>JAIENH010000141.1 GCA_019751475.1 Cyclobacteriaceae bacterium | reverse complement strand
GGCGCGTCTTCATGTGAATAGATGGCAGACTACCAAACGCCTTGAGCATATACAGTTGCGACACAGGAAAAATAAACGTCATGGTGAAAATCAAGGCGGCAAACGTGAGCAGGGCAGCCGGTGATATCAATAAAAATCTTGGCATAAACCAGCCGAGCAAAAACACCAAGTAGGTTGCAAACAGCAACGGGTGAAAGACATAGGAAATAATAGTAGCGACACTCCGCATATCACAATTCTTTTCGCAGTCGCGCCACCGGTATATTTAATTGCTCGCGGTATTTGGCCACCGTGCGCCTGGCAATGTTATAGCCTTTCTGATTCAGTATTTCCTCAATCTTCTCGTCAGAAAAAGGTTTGCTTTTCTCTTCGGTGCTCACCAGGTCGCGGATGATTTGCTTCACTTCGCGACTGCTCACCTCTTCGCCTGAGTCAGTAAGAATACCTTCAGAGAAAAAGTACTTCAGCGGAAAAATACCAAAGTCGGTCTGGATGCTCTTGCTGCTGGCCACACGACTAACGGTAGAGATGTCCATGTTAATGCGCTCCGCAATGTCTTTAAGAATCATCGGGCGCAGCTTGGTTTCATCGCCTTCCAGGAAATAATCATATTGAAAATCGATGATGGCCTGCATGGTGCGCATAAGCGTATGCTGCCGTTGCTTGATGGCATCGATAAACCACTTGGCCGCGTCCAGCTTACGCTTCACAAACGTCACGGCCTCTTTCAACTTCTTGTCCTTCTTGTCGCCTTTATCATAGGCCTTAAACATTTCGGTGTACGACCGACTGATGCGCAGTTCCGGAGCATTTTTAGAATTCAAGGAGAGCTCCAGTTTGCCGTTGTTATTGCTGAGAATAAAATCTGGTATCAGGTACTGGTTTTTCACCATTCCCGTCATTACCTCGCCACCCGGCTTGGGGTTGAGGTGAATGATGAGGTCGATAGCGTCTTTTATGTATTCTTCGTCATCAAGGTCCAGCTTTCGCTGAATTTTCTGGTAGTGTTTCTTGGTGAAATCCTCGTAGCATTCGGATATGATGCGTTTCGCCACAATCACATCCACATCCTTACCAGTGTCCATGCGCTCCAGTTGTAACATCAGGCACTCCTGCAGGTTGCGAGCCGCGATGCCGGGAGGATCAAACCCCTGTATCTTCTTCAGAATTTGCTCTACTTCTTCGAGATTGGTCTCCACATTTTGAGAAAATGCAAGGTCATTCACAATGGACTCCAATTCTCTGCGGATATAACCATCCGTCTCAATGCTGCCGACCAATTGACGACCGATGGCGTATTGCCGATCATCCAGGCCGAGAAAGCCCAATTGGGTGCTAAGGTTTTCGTGCAGCGAAGAGGATGTGGCAATCGGCAAGTCACGGTCTTCTTCATCATCGCCATCGCTCTGCGACTTGTAGCCACCGTAATCGTCATCTTGAAGGTAGTCTTTGATGTCTACCTCCCCCTCCGATGAACTTTGTTCATCTTGGTTTACTTCCTCTTGATTGTCAACCGATGCTTCGGGCGTGTCCTGCTCTTCGTGCGGGCCTTCTTCCAGGGCCGGGTTGATTTCCAATTCCTCCTCAATGCGGTTTTCCAGCTCGGCCGTGGGCACCTGGAGAAGCTTGATAAACTGAATTTGCTGAGGTGAGAGCTTTTGCTGTAAGCTCTGACTTAATCCAAGGCGCTGCATGTATCTTTTCTAAAATTCCCGTAAACCTCAAAACTACTACTTCGTGAAGGTAGATAAAAGTGCCCCGCAGTTGCCCTGACGGTATTCGCTGTCTAATTTAAGGCATTCGTACCCAACCCAAAAAATACCTGTGAACCACATAGGGGTATTGCCTTCTTCGGCTGTCTTAGAGGCAAAATCCACCATTCATATGAAAAAGCCCCTTCTTTTGATAGCCATCATGACCCTGCTGGTCATGACTAACCCTTCTGCCGCACAAGATACCCTTCGCATAGCTCCATTCTCCAAAATCATTGCATCACCCCGCGTTAACGTAATCCTGCGAAAAGGAAGCCGCGAATCTGTGCGGATCGTTTACAATGATATTCCCAAGAATCGAGTGAATGTGCGTGTGCACGGAAACAAGCTCAGCATCTACCTGGACCACGCGCGGCTCGTGGAGAAGCAGGTGCGCTTCAGTGACAACGGTCGCTCGTCCCGTCATGGCATTTACGGAGGCTCGTCTATTACCGCATTCGTAACATATGTTGACCTCAAGGAAGTGGAAATACGGGGCGCAGAAGAACTGCGCTGCGACAATGAGATCAAAACAAAAAAATTCAAACTCCGCGCCTATGGCGAATCTGAGATTCGGCTGGCAAAACTAACCACAGGCAAATTCAAGGCTTCACTTTATGGAGTGAACAATCTTAAGATCAAAGAAGGCACTACCGATCAGCAGGTGTACCGGCTATTCGGTGAAAACAAAATTGATACGCGTGGATTAAAAAGTGAATACACCTCCACCCGCATGTATGGTGAAGGAACCCTCCGCGTAAGCGCCTCAGATGAAGTACGCATCAATGCCTTTGGCGAACCTGAAATTAGAATAGAGGGCACGTCTTTCATCAGCAAGGGCATCGTGATGGGAAGGCCGAGGATACAGAGGAATTGAGTCGTAGGATTTGGAAATTAGAAGATAGAATTTAGAATATAGAAGATGGACTGAGACTCAAACAGTTCCATTCGCAGCATTGAACTTTTTAACCAAGAACAAGATGCTAGTTCAGACCTAGTGAAAAGGCGTACTTCCGCATAGAAGTGGTATTGTAGAAGTAAACAGAATCAGAATTCGGTTTTTTTACGATTGAATCGCAATTACTTACTAAACCATCCAACGAACTGGGATTATAGCTGTAGTTCCTTAGCTCCCTTATAACGAATTGTCTACTGTCTGTCGTTCTGATATATGAATAACCTTTATATGTTCGCAATACTTTGAAATTAGAATTTATAGAATCATTCGTGGTGATTGAAACGAAATCACCAAACTGATTATTGAACCTTTTGAAATGACTGATTGTAACAAAAAAGAACAGACCCACAACAATGATCAATATGAGAATGAGAGCTATAGGTCTAATTCCATACATTAGCTTATTCGGACATGGAGTAAGTGTCCTGATAGCTAATTTATCTATTCATTGTGTGAATTTCAAATAGAGTTATTCTTTGTCCATAATAAGCCACCTATTATGTTAGGTTTCAAAGGACAATAATCAGAATAAGCGACCTCGAGCATTACCAAAAACTTGTCTTATCTTTGGTAGGTCGAAGTGTAGTGATACTTAGCACCTTCGTCAGTTTTTCATGAATGGACATTCGTGGGGCTACCGCGCAACCCTCATAGCTCTCCTATTCTTTTCGTCTTTCGCCAGCATCGCCCAGCCTCCGCAAGCCGTCAACGGCCAGGTAGACGCGCGCACGTGGGACTTCACCAACAGCCAGTTAGCACTTGACGGCACTTGGACATGGCTTGATTTTGAATTGCTTTCTCCCCGCGACATGGCCGACACTGTAGGCCAAAACGTAGACTTCCCAAAAGTATGGAATGAGATCAGGCCCTTTCGCGGGGGCGAAGGCTTTGCCACCTACGCACTGACCATTCTCTTGCCGGAAGGCGAG
>JAIENH010000519.1 GCA_019751475.1 Cyclobacteriaceae bacterium | reverse complement strand
AGCATATACTTTACCAAACGGAATATCATTGAAGTCAATTTCCTTCAAACGCGACTTAGCGGTCTTTTCCACCTCGATTTTCAACGTCTCTACCATGGCTCGATTTTTTTGAGGCCGAAAGATAAATCATAAATAAACGCAGGGCTAACAGATGTTAGTAAATAAATTAAAATGCTGATTATCAATAATTAAATTTTCTCAAAGGGTTTTGGAGAGGTCTTTGCTATTTGGTTCAAACGGAAAGCCTTGCTCCCAATTTGGTCTAGGAAGTTACGGCCGCTCATGAAGTTTGACACTGTATTATCCCTGAATAATCCTTAGATTTAATAATTCAATAAAACCTGATACAACCATGAATACTTCGCGCAGAGATTTTATCAAGACAAGTACGCTGGGCATAGCGGGCGTAGCCCTGATGGCCGATTCGCTGTTTGCCGCCACAGGCGATAAAGAATTACTTGGACTACAACTCTACTGTGTACGTGACGAAATGGGCAAAGACCCGTTGGGCACGCTGGGTCAACTTGCTCAAATTGGTTTTCGTTATGTAGAGCACGCCAGTTATAACAACCGGAAATTTTATGGTTACTCCGCTACGGAATTTAAGAAAATACTCACCGACCTTGGTATGAAAATGCCCAGTGGTCACACCGTATTCGGTAAGCAACATTGGGACGCAGCGAAGAAAGACTTTACTGACTTGTGGAAATATACCGTAGAAGATGCCGCCACGATGGGTCAAGTATTCGTCATCAGCCCGTGGTTGGATGAAACATTGCGCAAGACCTACGATGACCTGAAGCGGCAGATGGAAATCTTTAATAAGTGCGGAGAGCTTTGCAAAAAATCAGGCATGAAGTTCGGCTACCACAATCACGATTTTGAATTCAGCCAAAAGCTTAACGGCATGACGGTGTACGACATCATGCTGCAAAACACAGACCCAAGCTTAGTGATGCAGCAATTGGATACCGGCAACTTGTACAATGGTGGAGCCAAAGCCATTGACATTGTGCGCCAATACCCTGGCCGGTTTGAATCGATGCACGTGAAGGATGAAATCCTATCATCGGGCGGTCATGAAAAATATGAGAGCACAATTTTGGGAGCGGGCATTGTAGGCGTAAAAGAAGTGATTGATTTGGGCCGCAAGTCCGGAGGCACTATTCATTTCATCATTGAGCAGGAATCATATCAGGGCAAAACACCTATTGCCTGCATGAAAGAAGACTATGAGATCATGAAAAAGTGGGGGTACTAAACCCTCACTTTTTTTCTTGTTGTAATTTACGAATATCTCGGCTGCGGAGGCCATCACGGCAATGATTAAGACCGCGAGTAACAGATAAACAATCTCGTAGGCAATCCAGCCCGGGTCAATCATTTTCTTCAATAGCGACTTGTAGTCATACACACTCCACAGCCAGCAGGCCTCCATAGAGAGAATGGACATGAGCGAGAAACCAAAAAAGATGGCCAAGCCGCATACCCAGCCGCTGGCGCCAAACTTGGCACCGTATTCTACAATCTCACGACCCGTAGCATAACCGCCACCGATCAACACGGATTGCAAAATGATACCAGGAAGAAAAATTCGCTTAAGGGCCGAGCCGCTCATACCTGAAATATTTTTTCAAGGTAAGGCAACGCGCGGAATATCTTACTCGGTCTTCAGTACTTCTACAGGATTGGCCTTTGCTGCTTTGAGTGTTTGAGATGCAATCAGTAAAGCTGCCACTGCTAAAATGCCCAACACACCAAAAAACATTTCCATAATAGAAAGTGGCGCATGATTGGCAAGCTCAGGAAAGGCAATTTTCTCAAAGAATAAAATTGTTATTGGCAACGAAATAAAAACGGCAACTCCTAAAAGTAGAAAAAAAACCTTTGCCCAATAAATAAACCAACGCTCCCTCACTTGCACCCATTACTTTACGGATACTAATTTCTCTCAATCGGGTTTCGGTAGTAAATACTACCATGCCCAACAAACCCATCGAAGCAATGCAGATGGCGAGGAAGGCAAGGAAGCCCGCCAGTTTTACCGATGCTTCAAGGCCGGCATAAGCTTCTTCCAATTGCTCATTGTAAAACTTTGCCTCAAGGGGATGGACGGTGTCGTGTTTTTTCCAAATGGTTTCGATCTTGGCGCGGGTTGCCAACCAATCGTGTGTTTCTATTTTCAAGTTCAATAGATTGGGCTTTCTGTTTAAGTATCTGAACATTACTTCTTTACCTCCATTGTTATCAGCCCGCTGATAAAAAAAATCTTTCATCACGCCTATAATACGCAAGGGCTTATTGTTAACTTTTATTATTTCACCAATTGCTTTGGCAGGATTTTGATCGGCAATGTTAAACCGCTTAAGCACTTGTTGGTTTACAATCACTTCTGTTTCCGCGGCACTGTCTGCTTTTGCAACGAAATTTCTGCCCGCTAATAATTCATGGTCGTGCAGGGGTAAATAGTTTTCATCAATGGTATTATAGGCCACGGTGGTTGAGTCGGTTGGGCTTTGATCATACTTTACTTGTGTGCCCCAAAAATTTCCTACGCTGGTCACCATCATAGATTGTGAAATACCTTTCACCTCCGGCAGTTCATTGAAATCCTTTATCAAGAGGCTGGCTTTGTTGCCTTTTAATTCTATGTTCAAAATATTTTCCGTTTTGAAGCCTAAGTCAAAAGCCATAAAATGCTTGTACTGTTTGTAAATGACAATGCTCGAAGTAATAAAAATGATAGAGATGCAATATTGAAACACAATCAAGACTTTGCGTACCGTCAATTTCTTAAAACCACCCATAGCAGGTACATTTTTGAGTACCTCTACGGCTTTTACTTTTGCAAAGAATAAAGCGGGGAAAATTCCAGCTGATATACCTATGCCAATAGCAAATAAAATAAAATAGAGAATTACTTTGGGCGACAATTCTAGTAGCAACATTTCATGAAGTGATGGCTCAATGCCTAAGAAATAAGGTCTCAAAAAATAAAATAGCATTAAAGAAATCGCCAGCGCGCACAGTGATATAATAATGGCTTCTACAATGAATTGCCCTGCTACTTGACTTTTCAAAGCACCAATTACTTTGCGGATGCCCACTTCACGGGTTCGCCTCAGCGATCGTGCGATGGAGAGATTGGTATAGTTGAAACAGGCAGAGATAATAACGACAAACGAGAGCCCACCAAAAATCCACAGAGAAGAGCTGCCCATCACCGGACCGATTTGGTTTCCCAAATCTGTACCCGTCATTATGTCATCCATGTGTTGTAGATGCAAATGAAAAGTTGAGTTCTTGACCGTAGGATTTTCTTTCGCACTCAATTTGTCTAAGCTCGTGTGCAAAGATTTTACGTCAGCATTTGCTGGCAGCAATACATATACCCACGTGTTCCAAATATGATCCCATGCGGCCTCGTCTTGGTTATCTCTTTCGGTAATGTCGCGTGTGCTAAGTGAAGCAAGCATATCAAACCGCATGTGAGAAAAAGTGGGAAGATCTTTCAGCACTCCTGTAATGGTATATTGCCTGTCATAAAAGGTCACAATTTTTCCCAAGGGCTCGATGTCGCCAAACAATTTTTTTGCGGCTGTTTCGGTAAGCACAA
>JAIENH010000085.1 GCA_019751475.1 Cyclobacteriaceae bacterium | reverse complement strand
GGAGGTTGTTCTTCGTACATCAAATCAACAATATTGCCCGTGTTCAAAGCCACTGTTCCCACGATTTTTGAATCTTCGTATTTTGCTTGCACAAAAGCGTAGCTGATTGCGAATTCATTTCCACGAAAGGGGTAACTACTGTAGGGATTTTCACCATCACGAGGGCGAGTGGTTTGGTAAGAAGAAAATATGTCAAAATAGCCTGTGAATTTTATTCCTTGCAAATTTCGTGACGGAAAGTGGTTTTCACTTGATGCAGGTTCATCTACTCGGTTTTTTTTGAATTTGCGTAGATTCTTGTTGGCCGTATGAGTTAAAAAATGCGAATGATATAGTAATCAAGATTGAATATTTACAATTCATGGTTGTAATAGTAAGATTAATTATAAAGAGTATTTGAAAGATTAAAGGAGAGGGTAGTGGACTCTCAAATTCGCAAATCTTTCTTGAAGCGTTGTGGCAGCGATCTTGATTGGCCGCTATTTAGAATATGGCGACTCTTAGTTAAAAGTGACTTACTAACAATAATATTTCTTTCACATTCCGGAACACAGGCAAGCAAACTTTGCTTTAGGCCGCCTTCACTGTGAGTGAGAAATTCAACAGATGATTGACGACATTGTTGAAATGTTCCATGTGATGGGACTTCGTTAATAGTTTTCGTAGTTGAGAAATGCTGTGGAAATATGGGTTGCGATTTACCGACTGGAGTTGCTAATAGCAAATAGCCCGCTATCATGAGTCCTGCCAGTATATTTTTGTGGCACCTTATTAAACTGTTGCTCTTCAAAATTTGGATAGGCTTAAGAAATAGCTCGTCATGAAGATAATTTGCTACGCTTATGAATATGAAGTTGTAAGCAGTAGGTATCCATAAGCAACTACACTGTGCTGTCATAAGTTCTACTATGGCTACCACTTTATTCCTGCTTGCTTTTTATAACTCAATATGTGATCGAATTCCCCACACACCAATTCCTCCTCTATCTCTATTGAAGGCTATGTTGCTGATGTATTGGTAGTCGAGTGTTAGAAACATATTTCTGCTGATCCTTGCTGAATAGTAGATTTCTATAATCTGTTCAGAACCATAAGATAATTTTCCATCACCAATGATGAAGCCATTTCCACCTCTGGCTAAAAAGTTTCTTTGTTCAAAAGAAAGTCCATTAATAGCACCTGCCAATCCAACAAAGGATTCATATTGCCGCCAAGTATGTCCAAAAACCACAACTCCGGCAGAAACAGAATGATCGATCTGGGTAAAGCCATAGTTTTCAGTTTTGCCGTCCGCCCAGCTGTTGGTGGTAAACCAAGCCCAATTTTTGTATTGCTGCTCCACATTGAATATAAATCCGTATTTCAAATGGTATTGGTTTTTATCTCTGTTTTTTGCCACGCTATCCGGCTGCGTATAGACCTGATCATCAAATCGTACACCACGTGTGTTGTTCATATATGCCGTGAAGCCAACGGTAGCTGGTTTTCCAAACAGGTTGAATTTTTGCCTAATATCAAAATCAAGTGAGCGAGCTTTGGAAAGATTGAAATCAAATGTTGGACCGTTAGGCGCGTAAGAGGGTACCGTGGTCGCCAATTTTATATCGCGTAGAGGTGTAACATGGTGCAGCACAATACCCCACGTATTACCGCGTGTGTCTGATGAAAAATCGTATGCGCCACCTGTCATCAGCGCCCAGTTCATAAATTGAGTACGCCCGTCATTAGCAAATTGTGATCCATCAAAGTAATCCAGTAGACTAAATTTACCGGCTGTTATTGTGAGGCGCTTAATAGGTAGTTCTTCTTCAAGTTGGTTTACGCCATTCTTAACCAACTCAGTTTCAGTTGACACTGGTATATGATGACGAATGTAGGCACGAGCAAAATAAACTTTAGGCTGTCCACTGCCAACCCGGAAAGCTTCGCCATTGGGAAAACCAGCAATGCCAGCCACTCCACTGAGCCCGCTTCCTCCCGCCAACTCAGGGTTTAAATAAAACGATGTATACTTTGCCAGCCGTTTGCCAATAAACCACGTGTTTCTCACGGTGATTTGTGATTCGGAATCATTATTCAAACTTTTGATGCCCGAATATGGTACTTCAAAGGCATTGTGACCTTGCTGCACCACCGTATTCATGAAATGAAAAGTCCAATGGGCTTCTTGATTATCTACCGGTTGAGCGAAAGTCACACAAACATCAGAAATACCTGCAAGCATGATAGGAAGTGCTCTTCTCATGATTTTTTTCAATATCAATTCACTGCAGTTTAGCGAGCCTTGCAACGTCTGAAGGAAATAGGAGATTCTTCTAAAGGCAGTAAGAAGTGGCATGTTATGGCAATCGTTCTTTACGGCCGTAGATGAAATTGTAAACCGTGGGAAGTATCAGTAGTGATAATAGTGTTGCTGTAATAAGCCCTCCTATTACTACTACGGCCAAAGGCTTTTGCGTTTCAGACCCAATGCCTGTGGAGAGGGCAGCTGGCAGTAATCCTAATGATGCCATCAGGGCCGTCATGATTACCGGCCTTACGCGGGTGAGGGCACCTTCGCGCACGGCTCTTTTTACCGGCATGCCTGCCTTCAAGTTGTCATTGAACTTGTTTACCAGGATTACACCGTCTTGCACCGACACACCAAACAATGCAATGAAGCCTACCCCTGCGGAGATACTGAAATTAATGCCCGTCAGTAGAAGGGCCACGATTCCTCCAATCAATGCAAACGGCACATTCAGGATAATGAGCGTAGAGTCAATGGCATTGCGAAACGTAAATAAGAGTATCAGAAAAATGATGGCAATGCTGATGGGCACCACAATTGAGAGTTGCTTAATGGCACGCTGTTGATTTTCAAATTCACCGGCCCATTTTATCGAGTAGCCTTGTGGCAATCGTACCGTAGCCGCCACTTTTTTCTGTGCTTCGCTGATAGTACTGCCCAAATCACGGCCGCGTACAGAAAACTTCAACGCAATAAAACGCTGGTTCCACTCGCGGTAAATGAAAGCAGCGCCCGATCGAATTTGTAATACTGCTATTTCTTTTAATGGAATCTTGCCTCCATTTTTAGATGGGACGAGCAAATTTTTTATTTGATCTTCTGAGTATCGAAAGGCCTCATCGTATCGAACTCGGATATCAAATTTTCTTTCTTCTTCATAAAAATAGGAAGCCGTCTTACCACCGATTGCCATCTCAATTACAGCCTGGGCATCTTCTACGGAAATATTATACAATGCCATTTTGATAGGATCAAGCTCAATGCGATACTCCGGTTGCCCCAGATTTTTGAATATGCCCAAATCTTGCACGCCCCTTACTCCCTGCATGATTTCAAACACGCTATCAGCTTTATGCTCCAGCACGCCCAGGTCTGAGCCAAATATTTTTATTGCTAATGAGCCTTTCACACCGGACACCGCCTCCTCCACATTGTCGGAAATGGGTTGTGAGAAGTTAAACACCATTCCTTTAAATGGCTGTAGCTTCTCTTGCATTTTCTCAATCAGTTGGTCTTTGGTAAGCTTACTTTTCCATTCTCTCTGCGGAAAGAGGTCTACAAAGAATTCAGCATTAAAGAAACCAGTAGCATCGGTGCCAT
>JAIENH010000678.1 GCA_019751475.1 Cyclobacteriaceae bacterium | reverse complement strand
CGAATGGCATCGCGGAAGGGGATGTTCTTCAGGTATCCAAATGTGACCTCGTTTTGAGCAGCCACCCAGTCAGCGGTTTCCTTGGTGGTATCGTTCTCCAGCCAGCGGTAGGGGTCTTGCACGGCCGTGCCAAAAAAAGTATTCACGGTGTCTACCTTTTTGGTAGCGGGGTATTGTGAAATTTTGGTGGCCTCTTGTTTTGGAGAGCAGGAAAGAAGTGCCAGTAATAGACAGAGAGGAGCAAACAATTGTTTCATAAGGCTTTTATTGTGAGGCGAATGTACGGGGCTTGAAGCCTGCTTTGCAACAACTGTTATGCAGATGGCGATTGGCGCAAGCCGAGCCTGTGTTGTACCTTGAGTCACCCAAATCACGTTCATGAAAAAGAATTTCTATTGGCCTTTTATAAATACAATATCGCTTTCTGTCACATTGATTGTGAATGCCCTGGCCAACGCATTGCCGATTAACGGAATGAATACAGGCCAGGTAGCGGCCTTGTATCCGAGCTTGTTTACTCCGGCAGGCATCACGTTTTCTATCTGGAGTGTGATCTACATTCTGCTGATAGGATTTGTCGTGATACAGTGGCAAGTACTTAAAGACAAAGTTTACTTTCCTGAATTGTCTGCGTGGTTTGTGCTCACCTGTCTTTGCAATGCCAGCTGGATTTTGGCCTGGCATTATCTCTATCCATTACTCTCCGTGGTGATCATGCTGGCACTACTCTATTCGTTGATAAAAATTTTTCTGCTGCTACGGCAACACGTTATGTCATCCCAGGTGGAAAGAGCTTTCGTAGCACTGCCGTTCACTATCTACCTGGCGTGGATTTGCGTGGCTACTATTGCCAACATTTCAGCCTGGTTGGTATCACTTTCATGGATGGCAGGCATACCATCTCCACACCTCTGGACTATCGCCATGATGATTAATGCAGCCGCACTTGCAGTTTACATGACTATGCGATTTGGGCTGGCTGCCTTTGCTGCGGTAGTGGCTTGGGCATTACTCGGCATCTACTTAAAATGGAAAAACACTGACCAAGTTATGATCAGTGTCTTTGCTGCAAGTCTTTCCGTAGTGGTGGCAGTCGTATTTGCCTTCCGGCTAATCAAGCCGCTCCGCCAATAATTCAGGCTGCCTTTTGAATGTTTTGTAACGTCAACTCTTTTTGCTTGGCGATTTCAATGATGCCCAGTTTGTTCAGCACCTTAATCACCTGATAGGTTGGGTCAATTTCATGCCAGCGAATGCCTCCAAAGTTGGCGCGTGATCCATTTTTGTGATGGTTGTTGTGATAGCTTTCGCCCATCATGAGAAAATCAAGCGGAAGAAAATTCTTGGATGTATCGCGTACTTCAAAATTGCGGTAGCCGTACTTATGCGCAAACCAATTGATGATGGCACCGTGAATGGGGCTCATGAGAAAATGAATCGGCAACAACAGCCACAGCCACCACACGGTTGCAAATTGCCAGTACACCAACACATACAAGGCTCCCCAAAACAATCGTGACGGCCACGAACGGGCAAATTTATCAAAGGCCTCCCACTGCGGCACGCCTTCGGTGAAGCGTTTCTCGGGAATGAGTCTTTTATTAGCAATTGAAGAATAAATCGTTTTCGTTTTCCACATCATGTTCCAGATGGTTTCATCGTACATGGGAGAGTGCGGATCGTCTTCCGTGTCGGCAAATGCGTGGTGCATGCGGTGCATCACACCGTAGCCAAACGGGCTTAAATAGTTGGAGCCTTGAAATATCCAGGTAAGCACAAAGAAAACTTTCTCGGTGGTCTTATTCATCGTAAAGGCCTTGTGGGCCGCATAGCGATGAAGGAAAAAGGTCTGAAAGAATAGCGACAAGTACCAGTGCGCTATGAAAAATGAAAAAATGACAATCATGGTTAGTCCAGGTTAAAGTCAACTCAGCCCACCATGGACTGAACCTGTAAGACAGTAACTACCTTGATTTGTGACAGAACGGAAGGACTATTTTCAGAATTTCTTCTGAATAGTGGCAGAAATGTCCTTTTTAAGGTGCTGGATGAGTTCTGAGGCATTATTCATGTCGCACGCCTTGCGGAAAGTATCCATGAATTTAGTCGTATCGGGCATCTCAAAATGGATCTTGGACGACTCTTCACTCAGCTTCTTTTTGGCCCTGCACACCAACTGGCGGCAGTGGTCTTTCTTCTTATCCAGGGCTGTTTGGAGCGCATCATAATCAAAGTCAAACACCTCTTTTAGCACGTAAACGGCCCTTTCCAGCGGCTCCAATTTGGTGTGGATCACCTTCATGGCTTTCGCCAATTCGGCATCCAGATCGAGGTGAGCGAAGTTGTTTTCCTTAATACGATGTACAAACTCCCTGATATTGATGGAGTCGAGGTATTCTTCTTTCTTTTTGCGCAAAGACGTAAGGTGGTTGAGGCAGTTGTTAGTCACTGCCTTGATGAGATACGCTTTGGTGTTTTGAATTTTCTTTTGATCAATGCTCAACCATTTCAGAAACGTTTCCTGAACAATGTCTTCTGCATCTGCTTTGCAGCGCACGAGGTTATACGCAATGGCATGCAGCGTGGGTTGATAGAGCGCTATGGTTTGAGCGTGGTTCATACTTCAGCACAAAGGTAGACAAACAAACCCGGTATTCAGGATAAAGTTTACAAGCACCCTTACGCCCGTTCGGGGGAGAATTAATCGTTGGAGAGGAATGAATTATCTTTGCATCACGTTGTCCGTGTCAGGTACTTAAATGTTTTTGCATGACTGATACATCTCTAACTCCCCAGGTGCGCAGCAAGCCAATTCTTGCACAAGAGATCAGCTTTCTGATTGTACACCTCTTGCCTTTGGCTGCTCTCTATACAGGTGCCACACTTTTTGATTGGCTTATGTGCGCGTTCCTCTATGTGTACCGGATGTTTTGGGTCACGGGTGGATATCATCGCTACTTCGCGCACAAGTCATACAAGACCTCACGGTGGTTTCAGTTTGTGATTGCTTTCATGGCGCAGACATCTGCACAAAAGGGTGCACTGTGGTGGGCTGCTCATCACCGTCATCATCACCGCCACAGCGATACACCACAAGACCCTCACTCGATGAAAATCTATGGCTTCTGGTATTCACATGTAGGTTGGATTGTAGGTCCTGATTTTAAGGAGACAGATTTCAAAACGATTGGTGATTTTGCCAAGTACCCGGAGCTGGTTTGGCTGAACAAATATTACCTGGTGCCGCCCACTACACTTGCGCTGACGGTCATGGCACTGGGAGGCTGGGTAAACGGAGGCAGTGTGCTGGCTATGTTCACCACAGCCGGTTTTTCATCGCTTTTCATTGGGTTCTTTCTGAGCACAGTTATCCTTTACCACGGTACATTTTCCATCAATTCAATCATGCACAAGTTCGGGAAGCCCCGCTACGAAACAGGCGAGGAGTCGAAAAACAGCCTTTGGCTGGCCTTGCTTACGCTGGGAGAGGGCTGGCATAACAACCACCATTATTACGAAGTGTCATCCCGCCAAGGCTTCTTTTGGTGGGAGATTGACATCACGTATTACGTGCTCCGTGGCCTGGCAGCTGTAGGTCTGATCTGG
>JAIENH010000006.1 GCA_019751475.1 Cyclobacteriaceae bacterium | reverse complement strand
ATAATATTGGTGACCGTTTGCCACTGCTATTGGGTATCTTCACGGTTTCTGAAATTGTCTTTGGCATTATTCCTCCGGAATTGTTCATGCTCATTTGGCATTCAAAAGGAATCCTGTCCGAATATGTCATCAACCTGACTTATCTCACCATTATTTCATACGGGGCGGGAGTGATTGGTTACTACATCGGCTATTTTTTTTCAAAAACGAAATTGTACAAGAATATCAGCAACCGCTATTTAAAGCAGTACATTCATCACCTGAAAAAATACGGAGTATACCTGGTGTTGGTGGGGGCAGTGACCCCGGTACCATTTTCAGCTACCTGCATGCTGGCAGGCTCTGCTCATATTCCCATCAAAAGCTTTCTATTGATTTGCATTTCGCGCATAGTGCGCTTTGCTTTTTACGGCTGGATGGTGTGGACCTTTCCGAATCTATTTGTGTAGCAACCTCTGAGCAACGCGTTGAGGCGTCAGACACCTTTGAGGTGTCAAGACGCCTGCATGAATAAGCTACGATTCCATTGGCGAGCAAATCTCAATTAGAAAACCGTTAAGGTCACGCACATAGGCTACTGTTTGTCCCCATGGTTTGGTTTTGGCAGGCTCCACTAATGTGGCACCAGCGGCCATAGCCGATTGGAGTGTTTTTTCTACTTCGGCTGTTACAAAGCCAAGCTCTATGCCGAATGGTTTTTGTGTCGGGCTGCTTGCAATGAATCCCTTCGACAGATTTGAATTAGCTAAATTAATGGAAGCAAATGACAGTGTCGTATCACCTGAGAATAACTCTGCATAGTCATTGTCAGGAGTGATGAACTTTTGCTGAAATCCGAATGCCATTTGATAAAATGCTGAAGTCTTAGACACATCAGCCACATACAAAATGGTGTAACCGAACTTTATCATATTTTATTTATGGACCACGTGCTCACTCGAAAAATATGAGTAGATGGCAGGTATAACGTAAAGTGTAAGAATAGTGGCAAACAACATTCCGCCAATTACCCCAATACCCATTGACACTCGACTCTCTGAACCCGCTCCGAGGGCGAGGGCTATCGGTAAAATACCGAGAATGGTAGAGAGGCTGGTCATCAAAATGGGGCGGAACCGTGATTCAGCTGACTCAATTACAGCATCCATTACATGCTTGCCGTGCTCTTTGCGCTGGTTGGCGAATTCCACAATCAAAATGCCATTCTTAGTCACCAATCCGATAAGCATGATGATACCGATCTGGCTGAAGATGTTGAGTGTTTGATTGAAATACCATAATGACAACAAGGCCCCTGCCAATGCCAATGGCACGGTAAACATGATGATAAGCGGGTCTTTGAAACTTTCGAATTGGCCTGCCAACACTAAGTAGATAATGGCTAAGGCAATAGCAAAGGCCATGTAAATACTGGACGAACTTTCCGCAAATTCGCGTGAAGCGCCATCCAGGCTGGTAGTATACGATTCGTTTAATACTTCATCAGCAATGCGTTGCATCTCTTTGATGCCATCACCCAAAGCCACACCTTTTGCTAACTGGGCTTGCACTTTGGCAGACGAGTAGCGGTTGAAGCGGTATAGTTGTGGTGGACTGCTTTGCTCGGTGATGGTAACCACATTATCCAACTGCACCAATTCACCACGATTATTTTTTACATAGAGCGACTTAAGGTCCAATGGTTCGTTGCGGTCTTCACGCTGCACCTGGCCAATGACTTGATACTGCTTGCCGTCCATAATGTAGTTGCCAAAGCGTGTGCCGCTGAGTCCGAGTTGAAGAGTCTGTGCTATGTCAAGCACGTTGATGCCCAGGTTCCGGGCTTTGTCGCGGTTGATGCTAAGATTGATTTCAGGTTTATTGAATTTCAAATCAAGGTCAACGAAAGCAAACTTGGGGCTTTGAGATGCCTTGAGCATGAATGTGGGCAACACTTCTTTCAGCTTGTCAATGTCGGCAGCTTGCACTACAAATTGTACCGGGAAGCCGCCCCTGCGATCGCCAATGGTTTGTGATTGTGTAATAAACGTACGCACGGCACTGTATTTTTTTGCCTTGATGGTTATGTCGTCAACGATCTCCTGCTGCGTCCGTGTACGGTCTTTCGGGTCATTCAGCATAACCCGTACAAATCCTGAATTCACACCGCCACCACCCCAGGCAGGGGCCGTTACAGCTATCATGCCTTGTTTTTCTTTTACTTCCTGGTTTACAAATTTAGAAAGCTCATAGACGCATGTGTCCATGAATGTGAAGCTGGTGCCTTCGGGTGCAATTGCCTGCAAGCGAAACTCGCTGCGGTCTTCGAGCGGGGCCAACTCAGAGGGAATCAAGAGACCAAATAAATAGATGAGCCCTCCGGAGGCTACAATGATGACGAACGCCAACCACCTGCGACTCATAAAGCCACGAAGCGATGATGAATAGGCAGATACCATCCACTCAAAGAAAGGTTCGGTTTTGTCGTATAACCAGCCTTTCTTCACGCGCCTCTTCAGAATTTTTGATGTCATCATCGGAGTGAGTGTGAGCGACACGAAGGCGGAGATCGCCACGGATGACGCTACCACCAATCCAAATTCACGGAAGAGTCTTCCCGTAAGGCCCTGTAGGAAAATCACGGGAAGGAAAACAGCCACCACTGAAACGGTGGTGGAGATAACAGCAAAATAAATTTCAGCGGAACCTTTACGGGCTGCTTCCACCGGGTCTTCGCCCTCTTCAATTTTCACGTAAATATTTTCCAGCACCACGATGGCATCATCCACTACCAAGCCGATCGCCAACACAATTCCCAGCAGGGTAAGTACATTGATGGTGAAGCCGAGCAAATACATTACGAAAAAAGCACCGATCAACGAGATGGGTATGGTAGCTACGGGAATAAGCGTGGTGCGCCAGTCACGAAGGAAAATAAAAATGATGGAGAGTACCAGGCAGAATGCAATGAAGATAGTTTCCTCCACTTCTGAAATTGAATCTCGAATGTACTGGGTGCTATCATAGGTCATGTAGAAGCCTACGTCTTGCGGCAGGTCAGCCCGGATTTGATCTAACTTTTTGTATAGCCTGTCCGAGATTTCAATGTTGTTGGCACCGGGTTGTGCTACGATGGCCAACGCACAGCCGGGTATCCCATTTCTTCGCAGAATAGTCCGGTCATTTTCTGCACCAAGTTTCGCGTAGCCCACATCACTGAAGCGCACCACGTTGTCGCCTTGTTCTTTTAAAATCAAATTGTTGAAATCCTCTTCCGTGATAAGCCGGCCCATGGTGCGTACGGTGAGCTCTGTGTTTTGCCCTTCTACGCGTCCTGAAGGCAGTTCCACGTTTTCACGGTTCAATGCCTGAAGCACATCTGAAGGTGCGAGCCGGAAAGAAGCCAATTTGATAGGATCCATCCACAAACGCATGGAGTACCTGCGCTGTCCCCAGATTTGCACTGAGCTTACACCGGGTATGGTCTGAATACGTTCCTTAAAGTAAATCTCCGCAATTCGCGAAAGCTCCAGCAGGTCACGCCTGTCGCTGGTCACATTCATGAAGATGATGGGGCTGGAGTCGGCATCGGCTTTTTCCACCACGGGCGGATCCACAT
>JAIENH010000113.1 GCA_019751475.1 Cyclobacteriaceae bacterium | reverse complement strand
TGCTTTACAAAGAACCCATCAGCCTGGACACAGCCTTGTTCAAGCAGGAAGAACAAGATCACGGTATCGCTACCGTGCTGGACCGAAAGCTCATTCAACTGGCAACTCCTTACTTGGAAAAAGGCAAGTCCGTGCATGGCGCATTCGCCATTACCAACGAAGATCGGGCTGTGGGCACAATGCTCTCCAACGAGATCGCGAAAAAGTTTCCGCACGGTCGCCCGGACAATGAAAGTATTCACGTGAAGTTTCAAGGCACAGCCGGACAGAGTTTTGCTGCATTTGCTGCGAAGGGGTTGACCTTCGAACTAGAAGGCGACTCGAACGATTATTTTGGCAAAGGCCTTTCGGGTGCTTCGCTTATTGTCTATCCTGACAAGCGTACAAAATACAGTCCGTCACAAAACATGATTATCGGCAACGTGGCGCTGTTTGGTGCCACCTCGGGCGAAGTGTTTGTGCGAGGCAAAGCCGGAGAGCGTTTTGCTGTACGCAATTCGGGTGCACAGGCTGTGGTAGAAGGTGTGGGCGACCATGGGTGTGAATACATGACAGGCGGTACGGTGGTGGTGCTCGGAGAAACGGGTAGAAATTTTGCAGCCGGCATGAGTGGAGGCGTGGTGTACGTGTGGGATCAGAAGGGACACTTCAAGCAAAATGTAAATCGCGAGATGGTCATCTTTGATGAGATCAGCGAGCAAGACGAGCAGCAATTGCATACACTCGTGGAGCGGCACTATCAACTCACGGGCAGCGAGGTGGCGGAGGAAATTGTTGCGCACTGGCAGCAGAGCCGCGCACAGTTTATTAAGGTGATGCCCGTAGAGTACAAAGCTGTATTGGAAAAAAGAAAAAAGGAATTGGTTAGTCACTAGATCATGGGAAAGCCGACCGGATTTTTAGAAGTACCACGTGAGCTGCCGCAAAAGCGTGCAGTGATCGAGCGCCTGTGCGACTACAAAGAAGTGGAAGGCGGGGTGGAAGAAGGACTCACCAAAAAGCAGGCTGGGCGCTGCATGGATTGCGGCATTCCATTTTGTCATTCGGGCTGCCCACTGGGCAACAACATCCCGGAGTTCAACGATGCGGCCTACCAGGGAAACTGGAAACTTGCCTACGAGATTTTAACGTCCACCAATAATTTCCCAGAGTTCACCGGTCGTATTTGTCCGGCACCGTGCGAGGCCGCGTGTGTGTTGAGCATCAACAAGCCAGCCGTCACCATTGAATACATCGAGAAGTCGATCATAGAAAAAGCTTTTGAGTTGGGTCATGTGGTGCCGGTCATTCCACCAACGCGCACGGGAAAAAAAGTGGCTGTGATTGGCTCCGGCCCGGCCGGTCTTGCAGCGGCTGCGCAGTTGAACAATGCAGGCCACGTGGTCACTGTATTCGAGCGGGCCGATGAGATTGGCGGGCTGCTTCGCTACGGCATCCCGGACTTTAAGCTGGAGAAAAATGTGGTAGAGCGCAGGCTCGCCTTGATGAAAGCCGAAGGCATTACGTTTAAAACCTCTGCCCACGTGGGCGACAATGTGCCTGTAGCGCAACTGCGAGAAGAGTTTGATGCCATCGTTTTGTGTGGCGGCTCAACCATTCCGCGCGACTTGCCTATTCCCGGAAGGGCGCTCAAAGGCATTCACTTTGCGATGGACTTTCTCACGCAACAAAACAGGCGCGTGAGCGAAAAGGCCGTGAAGCAAACCGACATTCTCGCCACCGGAAAAAATGTGGTGGTGTTGGGCGGTGGCGATACCGGTTCGGATTGTGTCGGTACCTCCAACCGCCACGGAGCACGGTCAGTAACGCAGATTGAAATTCTAAATCGCCCGCCCAACGATCGCACGGATGCCATGCCGTGGCCCAACTGGCCCATGATTTTGCGCACGTCCACTTCGCATGAAGAAGGATGCGAGCGTCATTGGAACATTGTGACGAAAGAATTTATCGGGGATGAAAATGGAAACCTGAAAGCGCTCAAGGTTGTAGGAATTGAATGGAGCAAACCGGTGCCGGGGAGCGCACAAACATTTAAAGAAATACCGGGCACGGAAAGAATGATCCCGTGTGAACTGGCCTTGCTGGCGCTCGGGTTCCTCCATCCGCAAAAAGAGGGACTGCTCGGTCAGCTCGGTGTGGAGCTGGACGAACGCGGCAACGTGAAATGCCAGCGCTACCACACGTCTGTAGAAGGTGTGTTTGCCGCGGGCGACATGCGCAGGGGACAGTCGCTGGTGGTGTGGGCCATCAGCGAAGGCCGCGAAGCAGCCCGTGCTGTAGATGAATACCTGACTGGCCAATCACAACTGGAAGCGAAAGAGCGCGGGATGATGAGTGTGGTGTGATGATGAGATGGCTTTCGATAAAATTGTTTTGGCCCTATGCCAGCACGTAACGGTTAATCAAATTTTCGAGGTACTCTTGGCGGCCGCTGCGCATGGCCGGTTCACCTCCGTCAATTGCCAATTGACGCATGTCGGCCAGTGTCAATTTACCCGTCTCAAATTTTTTACCTGATTCGGTATCGTACGTGGCGTAGCGTTGCGAACGCCATGTAGTGTATTCGCTCTCGGTCAGAATTTTATCAGCAATCAATAACGCCTTGGCGAAGCAATCCATGCCACCTACGTGCGCGTGAAATAAATCTTCTGAATCAGTGGAATTTCTTCTGCGCTTGGCATCAAAATTCACTCCACCTCCGGCAAATCCTTTGGCCTCCACAATGATGAGCATTGCCTCTACCAGCTCGTTGATGTTGTTAGGGAATTGATCTGTATCCCAACCATTTTGATAATCACCCCGGTTCGCATCGATGGAGCCAAGCATGCCTGCATCGGCAGCGATCTGCAGTTCATGCGCAAATGTGTGACCGGCCAGCGTAGCGTGATTTACTTCGATGTTGAGTTTGAAATCCTGAAGCAAATCAAACTGGCGGAGGAAGCCAATCACCGTTTCGGAATCATAATCGTATTGGTGCTTGGTGGGTTCGCACGGCTTGGGCTCAATAAAGAACGTACCTTTGAAGCCATTCTTTCGTGCGTAGTCTTTGGCCATGTGCAGCATCCGCGCCAGGTGTTCTTTCTCGCGCTTCATGTTGGTGTTAAGCAAACTCATGTATCCTTCGCGACCGCCCCAGAAAACATAATTCTCCCCGTTCAGTGCGATGGTGGCATCGATGGCTGTTTTTATTTGGGCCCCGGCATGGGCCGCTACAAGGAAGTCAGGGTTGGTGGCAGCGCCATTCATGTAGCGTATGTGACTAAACAAATTAGCTGTGCCCCACAGTAATTTTTTGCCGCTTGACTTCATATGGGCGCGAGCATGTTCAATCATCAAAGCCATTCTGCGTTCATTTTCCACCACGTTGTCCGTATAGTCCACCACATCCACATCGTGAAAGCAGAAGTAGGGAAGGCTCATCTTCTCAAGAAACTCAAAAGCCGCATCCATTTTGTCGCGGGCGCGATCAAGCGGATCGGGGCGCACATCCCACGGATAGAAATGAGTTTTTCCGCCAAACGGATCCATACCGGCACCGCAGAAGCTGTGCCAGTAGGCACACGCAAATTTGAAATACTCTTTCATCGTC
>JAIENH010000593.1 GCA_019751475.1 Cyclobacteriaceae bacterium | reverse complement strand
ATTTGTGTACAGCCTCGTTTAGCTGAGCGGTTCGGTTTCGGATTTTTATCTCCAGATCATCGTTTAGATTTTGGATAGCCGCGTGGTGCAGAATGGTAAGCTTTTCTTGTCTCTTCTTTTCGGTGATATCAATTCCTGCGCTGAGCACAGCCACTGCCACGCCATCCTTGTCTCTGATTGCAGTCTTTCTCCAACTCATTTCAACTTCTTCTCCGCGGCTATTGCGCACAATGCTTTCGTTTTGAAATTCATTACTTGATCCATCCAGTAATCTATCAAAGCGACCCAAAGCGTCAATCCTTCCATCCTCCGGCATGAACTCAGTAAAGTGCCTTCCCATTACAGCATCCTTGGAATAGCCCAGGTGTTGACATCCATAGTCATTGACGGATATGACGTGTCCTTTGGTATCCAATACCACAAAAAGAACAGGCGCTAATTCAAAATAGCTTTGGGCAAGTATCTTCTCTTCAATGAGCTTCTCGCGAGCCTTTTTTCTTTCCGTCATATCAAGAACGAAAGCAATAGCAAAAGGTCCTTCTTCACTTCTGAAATAGCTGAGACTGACTTCAACAGGAAACTCTGATCCATCTTTTCGCTTCGCTGTTAACTCCCTGCCCACTCCCATCGGCCGGGATTGTGGACTGCTCATAAATCCTTGTCTATGCTGGCGGTGTGCAGACCGCAATCCTGCAGGCAGCAACTCTTCAACGGAGCGGTCAACTAGTTCACCCTCGTTGTAGCCAAACATCAGCTGCGCGTATATATTGACTAAAACAATTTCGCCTTGTTCATTTACAATCAACATGCCTTCGGTAGCATTGTTAAAGACGGCATTTAACTGTTCACGTTGCTTTATCTCTCTATCAAGTTGCGCCTTGAAGCGAATACTAAAATAAACACCGAGCCAAATGGCCAGCAGCGACAATCCGCGTTCTATCGGGAAATCCTGCACACTTTCAGACCACTGGAGAGAAATGATATAACCGGTCGCGATCAGCATCGAGGTAATAATGCCGAGCAAAATTGCATACCTGGTTTGCTGGGGGTATTGCAGCATGTAGAAAATGACAATGACGTAGCCCAACTGCCACCATACTTGAAATGGCATGGTCACTTCACATACAAAGACCATAAACACAAGAAACAGACAGATGGTAAATAAACGAAGGGGCATACTAATAACTGATTGTAGTTCTATAGCCGATGATAGTTCATCGCTACAAAATTGGGCTTTTACTATTAGTTGCCTTATGATGAAAGTCAGGCAAAGCAATGACCCATATCACCCTGGCTGGATTAGCAAGGTGATAGATGATTATTAACAAGGACGGGGCCTAATTGCCCCGTCCTCGGATTCGCGGTAGTTTAGTGCTTTTTAAGGCGGTTATTCTACCGGTCTGTCCAGGTCAGAAACAACTCCATGATTAAAGTCAACAGTTTTTGTTCTGTTATCCGGGTGACCAGTTTCATACGTGTTACGGTACTTATCTCTACTCACCCTGACCCGATCGGTCGCTTGCTTCTTAACTTAGATAAGTTGAAAGTACAGTGTGAAAATGAAACAGTGCATAACAACAGTCATTAAATAGGGAGATTGTTATCGGCTAGTCATCTAGTGTTAGCAATGACCCAAGCTTCAAAGCCCACTTCTCAATATATTCGGTAATAGCCCGCATACCTGGACTTTCTCCGTTTTGCACGTATGCACCAGAAGCTGCCATGCCCAGGAGCATACACATGTGTATATCAAAACCTGCCAAGAGACCCAGGCTGTAGCCCGCATTCAGATTGTCACCACCGCCTGTGAGCACTTTGGGATTTTTCACAACATGACCTAACATCTCGATCACTGAGAGTTCATTTTCAAGAGAATGTTTCCTGAATACAAGTGACCGGTCGATGGGATGTATCAGCAAGGTATCTATACGCATGGCATTGTAAATGTCTTGCCCTAGCGCTGCTACTGTTTTCTTTTCAGTTTTTTCGGCATCATGCCCGCGAAGGGCACTTGCAATTTTGTTTGCTTCGTTTTCATTCATGCCCAGTGTCACTTTTCCATAGTCCGAAAATTGACTAATCAAATCCAGTATCTCTTTGATTTGCTCAGGCGATTTTTTTGATGGATCGCAGAGATCGAACAAGAATAAACGATCCTTGCTCACCGATGGCTTCACTACATCTTCCAAAAAACCTCGCCAAATATTAGTGGCTTGCGGCAGATTGGCCCAATCCACTAAGGCAATCAGACGATAGGAGTCAACTGTTTCCTTCAGTGCATCAATACTATACGAACTCTTGATGTAGTCCCAGGTATAATCTTTAAATCCACTTAAGTCAGATAATATTATTTTTCCGTCATCAAATTCAATGGCACTGCTCTTCCCTGGTGCGGCTACCGATATCATTTTCATGTAGGTACTGATACTTTTGAATAAGGGGTCAAGTTCCGGGAAGCCCATCGACCCGAAGCAAGTACAACTCATGCCGAGCCGGTTCAAGGCATTTGCCAGTATAGGAGCATTGCCACCCATTTTCACCCGCTTTGTTACCAACTCAACTTGCCCGCTTTTGCCATGAAGGTTTTCAAGATGATGTGTGAACTCCGGAATCGTATTAAAATATTGAATACCGGAGGGGGCCCGTTGCCGTACAGGTTTTTGGATAGTGTCAATAAATCCATCAAAGCCAATGAATGCCTTGTGCTTTGCGGGCGGCAATTGAATCAATAGTTGCCTTAACTGATCGAGCAATGCCTTATTTGTTTGTAGTTCTGGCATAGGTTCAGTTGTAGTGATCCGCTATCAGCTTTTTTAGAGAGGTCAAATCAGTGTGACAGGCAGCGTCAAGCTTTTGAATTTCATCCACTGCTTTCTTCTTTTTTACTATCGCCAACAGCATTTGCTTGTCGTGCCACTGCCCAATAATGTTTTCTGCGTTTGTTAAAAAATCACCAGGTCGTTTCTTTCCATTAATCCATTGCAGGTAGATCAACTCCTTAATGGTTTTACGGGCTTTGTGAAGGCTCTTGTTGCTGAAGGTTGGAAATAGCAACCGCTCAAGTTCATTTCGTTTTTTTCGTAGATACTTTTTTGCCCGTGATTGAGGCACTTCCTCAGCATGCTTAAGCAACTTCTTGCCGTGGGCTTTTACCATTGCAATAAGTTGTGGTGTTTCTTTTTGAAAGGCCGCGCTCAAACGGTCTATTTTGTTGGAACGGGGAATATCAGAATCAGCTACTCCGTTGATCTGATGGCGCAAAAGAAGTTTGTACATCACACCCGGCTGCCGAATCACACCTGCCTGTCGGAATATGTTACGAAACGGGATATAATGACGATGCGACTTATACCCCTTTACAGAGAAGCCAATCAAGTTAATCAACGTCTTTATCTGCTTAATCTCGACCCGCACTTTGTGCAACAGATCGGGGTCTTGAATATGTTGCAAACTTTTTAGGGCCTTGGTCAGGCCATTCAGCTTTTTGTTTGCAAAGACCCTGGCCTCTTTCACTTCTCTTGAATCTTAAGAAGTGATTTAACTCTTTCCACGAGAAACTCCACCTTTGCCGGCACTTCATCCATTTGC
>JAIENH010000413.1 GCA_019751475.1 Cyclobacteriaceae bacterium | reverse complement strand
TGCATGGAAGACAAAAAAATCAGTGGCACACTTTGCCAATGATGCCAAAGGAATTTCACGCAAAGAAGGGATACGCAACAACTCGGAATACAACAAAAAGAAAAGGCGGTGCTTCATTGATGCCATCACTGACATCCCTGCCCGTTCCGAAATCTTTGTGGGTTATGGTGCCGAGTATTGGCAGGCTATCCGCTATAACATTCGGCTAGAGCAAAAACGCAAGGAGCGCAAAAAAGCCAAGCGTGCCCTCAAGCATCATCATGCCGCCAAGCGCATGAGCAACCACAAGGCCAAGTAAAAATGATTAATTGTTCTGGAGTGCCTCCAGCATGGCCTCTTTTACCTTTTTTACCTTTTCCAGTTCCGTCTCCAGGTATTCGCGGGCAAGTTCCTGGTCGGCAGAGTCAGGTAGGGGATTGAATCCGTGCATCCAGTCCATCATAAGGTTGCTGATGGAGTCAACGCGCGCAATGCGTTTTTCAAGTTTGGCCTTTTCTTCAGCCACCATGTTGGGGGTATTTGCAATTTTATCCTCCAGCTCTTTTTTGACTTTATAGAGATCTTCCATTTTGGGCATCACCTCATCGTGTATGCTCATCACCTGGTCATAGAGGGCCTGGTTGGGGTTATCGCCATTGGCGTCTCCATCGTGCTCGTGACCGGAATGTTCAGACGGCTTACCACATGAAAGGGCCACCAACATCAATGGAATGAACAGAAGGTTTTTCATAGACATTTTTTTGCAAAGTTACTTTTTAAGGACTTCAATGCCAATCCAAATCGGCTAACAGTAGTTAGTGAGGGTCGGAATTTTTGAAAAATCTTCGCTTCGCAGTTGCGCGAATAAGAATTTTACTCGTTATTCGCTTCGTTGAATTGATCGACATGACTAACACGCGATTTTATTTCTGGTTTTATTTCTATCAATCCCGAAGGGACTGAAAGAGTATAACCTTGTGAATCGCTAAACAGATAACCAAACAAACTCAAAAAGTCCCGAATAACATCGGGACTTTTTTATTGTGCGGGCAGCCGTAACTGGAATATGAAGAAGAGGAAGTTAAAAGTTGCTATTCAGGGTATCGCCACAAGTTTTCATGAAGTGGCGGCATTCCAGTATTTCGATACATCCATCGACACGGTGGAGTGTTTGTCTTTTCATGCGCTGTGCGAAACGTTGAAGCATGATCGGTCGGACTATGCTATCATGGCGATTGAAAACTCCATTGCGGGAAGCATATTGCCCAACTATTTCCTTTTGCAGGAATATCATTTTTCTATTGTCGGTGAATTGTACCTGCCTATCCATATGAATTTACTGGCACTGCCGGGCGTAAAGATGAGTGATATCAAAAGCATTGAATCGCACCCGATGGCCATTCGTCAGTGCAGTGATTTTTTACACAAACTGGAAGGCATTGAAATCAAAGAGAGTGATGATACGGCTTTGTCGGCCAGAAAAATAAAAGATAAGAAACTACGCGACACGGCTGCTATTGCCAATGAACAGGCAGCCAAAAAATTTGGCTTGCAGGTTTTGGAGAAGCGAATTGAGACGCACAAAAAGAATTTTACCCGCTTTCTCGTGCTCACCAAGAAGAATGGAAAAATTGCGGAGAGCAATAAAGCATCACTTTCGTTTGAAGTGGCAAACGAAGCCGGTAGCCTGGCCGATGTGTTGGTCTCATTCAAAGAAAACAGTATCAACATGACCAAGATTCAGTCCATTCCCATCATCGGCAAGCCACGCGAATACTCGATTCATGTGGACGTGGAATGGAAGCGAAGAAAAAATTATGACACGGCCCTCGGATTGGTGTTGCGGCAGACGCGCAATCTCAATGTGCTGGGTGAATATAAAAAAGCAGATATTAAATTTTAGCGCATGATCCGCACTGCTCATCGAATAGCACAGGTAGAAGAATATTACTTCAGCAAGAAGCTGGCCGAGGTACGCAGTCTTGATACACCCGACTACCGGACGATCAATCTCGGTATCGGCAGCCCTGACCTGGCACCTTCAGTTGCTACAGTGCAGGCATTAATCGCTTCCGCGGAAAATCCGGCCAACCATGGCTATCAAAACTATAAAGGCATACTGGCATTGCGACAGGGCATCGCTGACTTTTATAAAAAGATTTACTCCGTTTCCCTCGACCCGGAGTCGATGATTTTGCCACTCATGGGGTCGAAGGAAGGCATCATGCACATCACGCTTGCGTTTGTAAACGAAGGCGAAGAGGTATTGGTGCCAAACCCAGGCTATCCCACGTACACTTCTGTGGCAAAACTTGCAGGGGCTACGATTCGCACCTACGAGATGGAAGAGCGACTCGATTGGGGTGTAGATGTAAAAAGTCTGCGCAAGCAAGATTTGTCTAAGGTGAAAATCATGTGGGTGAACTTTCCACACATGCCGACCGGTCGCATCGCCTCTCATCATGAAATGAAAGAGTTGGTGGATCTCGCTCGCGAAAACAACTTCCTGATCGTAAATGACAATCCGTATAGTTTGATTTTGAACAATGCCCCGCTCAGTATTTTGTCCGTACCGGGATCAGAAGAAGTGGCCCTGGAACTCAACTCCCTTAGCAAATCGCACAACATGGCCGGATGGCGGATTGGATGGGTAGCCGGAAGAAAAGATTTTGTCGAAGCGGTGTTGAAAGTGAAAAGCAACATGGACTCCGGAATGTTCATGGCGCTTCAGCAAGCTGCCGTAGAGGCGTTGAAAAATGACGCCTCTTGGTTTGATGAATTGAATGTTGTCTATCGGGGTCGAAGTGTTGTGGTGCGCCAATTATTGGACGAACTCGGCTGTCGTTATGCTGAAAAACAATCTGGTTTGTTTGTCTGGGCCCGCGTGCCTCAACACGTGCATAACGTGGAGAAATGGGTGGATGAGATTTTGTATGGCACCAAAGTCTTTATCACCCCGGGATTCATATTCGGAGACGCAGGTAAAAATCATATCCGCATATCGCTATGCGCACCCATTGAAAAAATGCAGGAAGCGCTGGAGCGAATTCGCGAGTGGAAAAAGAAAGGAACAGGTCAGGTACAAACAAAGGAAAAGGCGAGCATATGAACGTAGCGATTGTAGGTCTGGGTTTGATCGGTGGCTGTATTGGCATTGACTTGCGAAAAGCAGGCCTCGCTACTCGCCTGGTGGGTATTGATCTCAATGAAGAACATGCGCGCAAGGCATTGGCCCTCGGACTGGTGGACAGTATTGAATCGGAAAACAAGGCGTTGGCAGAAGCCGATGTGGTAGTACTCGCCATCCCGGTCAACGCGATGAATGCTTTGCTGCCTAAAATGTTGGAGCTGGTAAAAAAAGGAGCCGTGGTGATTGACACCGGCTCAACCAAGTCGTTGATCTGTAAATCCGTTCGCCAGCATCCCAAGCGCGACCAGTTTGTCGCAGCTCATCCCATTGCCGGTACCGAAAACTCCGGACCGGAAGCAACCTTTGCGGGATTGTTTGCCAACAAAACCAACATCATCTGTGAACGAGAACAATCATCTCCTCATGCACTGGCGATAGCCGAAAAGATTTTCGATACGCTGGGTATGAATACCATT
>JAIENH010000380.1 GCA_019751475.1 Cyclobacteriaceae bacterium | reverse complement strand
CGCGTGCACTCAAACGCGCGAAAGAAATTGGTCTGCGCAAAACGATGGGCGGTGTGCGCAACCAGATTTTCTTGCAGTTTATTACCGAGACTGTTGTGATCACACTCATCTCACTGGCGGGCGCCATCCTGATTTTCTTTTTGATTCGCTCGGAATTTCAATCCATGTTGGTGGCTTCGTCCTCCATCGATTTGAGCCTGACCTGGAAGACGGTGCTCTTGTTTTTCCTTTTTGCACTCGTCACCGGCATGGTGGCGGGCGCTTTCCCGGCTTTCTATTTCGGTGGACTCAATCCCATCCAGGCGTTGAAGAGCAAAATCCACGGGCGCTCGTCCGCCATGCACGTGCGTAAGGTGCTCACAGTGTTTCAGTTTGCCTTGTCGTTTGGATTTATTCTTTCGCTCGTAGTTTTTAGCCGGCAGTATCGGTATTCGGTCAACTTTGATTTTGGTTTTGCTAAAGAGAATATTGTGGACGTGCAGTTGCAAGGTGCCAAGCCTGAGCTGGTGAAGGCCGAATTTTCAACGTTGGCTTCAGTGCAATCCGTAACCATGTCATCCGAATTGATGGGCTTGAGCTATTCAACCACTTGGGCAAAAAATGCAGAAAAAGATTCTGTGGAGATAGCCCAACTGTTTGTAGATCAAAATTACCTGTCCATGTTCGGGCTTGAGTTACTGGCGGGCAACAACTTCCCAGACGAAACCTGGACACGCGAGCGGTTCATCATTGTAAACGAAGAGTTTTTAAAAACCTATAAAATTCAAACTCCGGCTGAGGCTATTGGCCGCACTTATCTTGTAGATGGAAACGAACTGGAGGTGCTGGGTATAGTCAAGAATTTTCATTTTGCTCCGCTCCGTTACCCCATTACACATTTCTTTTTCAGAATGAACCCTGAGCACTTTGCATACGCTCACCTGAAAGTAGCCACGCGCGATGCATTTGCCATGTTCACCGAATTTGAAACACACTGGAAAAACCTGAACCCCGAACAAAAACTGGAAGCAGATTTTTTTGAAGACGACCTCAACGAAGGATACAGCAATTACATCGTGTTAATAAAAATTATCGGCTTTCTCGGCTTGATGGCCATCACCATTTCATTATTAGGCATGCTGGGCATGGTAGTCTACACCTCCGAAACACGCACGAAGGAGATCAGCATCCGCAAAGTGCTGGGCGCCACCGTGCCCAACCTGGCGTTCCTGTTATCACGCGAGTATTTGAAGTTGATGATCGTGGCGATATCCATTGCTGTGCCGGTGACGGCTTACCTCTTTCAGTTGGTGCTGCCTCGCATTCAATATTATAGTGTGAGCCTCAGTGGATGGGATGTGCTGTTGAGTGCCGTGGCCTTGTTGACCATCGGGTTGGGCACCATTGCTTCTCAAACCTTGCGCACCGCCCAGGTCAATCCGGCCGAGACGTTGCGAGCGGAGTGATTTATTTGGGCGGCTATCCGGCTATCGCGGCTCGCCACCCACCGCACATGCCATTTGGGGCTCAAACAAACCCGCTCAATCCGGGCCGCGCGGTGTAAGCTAAACTTTTCAGCATCCGGCTTGCCCTCCGACTTGTCCACCGAAACGAAGTGGAGGTGGAAGTCCTGCGGACGGAGGAGGGGCCACGCGTTGTTAAGTTGAGAGGTGATTTTTTGAAAGAGAGTGTATGCAAGTTGCGGGTCAGGCGACCCGCGACAACTAATAGTCTACACTTTTGTCAAAACCATACGTAAAATGAATCACCTGTATCTCGGTTGAGAAGGTCGTCCTTCGGTAGAAGCTTACTGCATCAGTATCATCTGCTTCAGCCTCCACATAGGCTTCCAGCAATCCGTTTTTCTGGCAGTAGCCGGTTACAAAAACCATCAATGCTTTGCCAACCCCTTTTCCCTGGTGACTTTGTTTTACCCCAACATCGCAGATATAAGCAACGGGCTTCTCATCATAATAGACGGGCAGAATGAACACCGTAAGTCCACCGATCACTTCGTTGTTATCTTTTGCCACAACCGCGAAAAAATCCGGATTGCTCAACAGTGTTGATAAGTACTTTTCGTTTGCTCCGTGATTATCATTTTCAAAACGTCTTTGAAAATGGCGATCAACTCTACAAAATCTGCGAGGTCACCCGTAGTTAACGTTGCTATCCTCATAGGCATTATTTTAAATCAAGAAATAAATCGGCTGCCATCCCACTCAACACCCGCGGGAAACAATTCTTCCAGTCTGTTTTTCATTTCCTGTGCAACCTGCACGCCCGGCCCTCCCTTTTTCTCCAGCTGAGCAATGATAGCGCGATAGCTTTTCTCATCCCTGTTCTGACTGAGCTTAAAAACATTTTCCATTTTCTCCACCTTTATTTCGAAGGCCACAATAGCGGGTAGCATTTTATCCAGAAACGCTTTGGGTAGATTGTCATAAATGGTAGGCGAGGAGTGATTGTTGTCCTCAAACTGCAAGGTCAATCGCTTCATTAACTTGATTAACTCTTCGTCCGGCAGGAAACTGAACTACCTTCGGCTAAAAGCCGAAGGGTTTAGTATCGGCTAAAGCCGACTGAAGCAATGCACATAGACTCGGAAATCATTCGGGAGAAAATCGCTGAGTCATCTAGTGTTCGCTTCATACAAAATTATTAAACTAAAGTCTTCGCCTAAAGGCGAGGGATTTTCCCCCAGATACAGACATTAAACCCAAAATGAAGTCCCGGTTCTCCAAAGATGAATTTAGACCATTTATCGTCTAACTGTTTAAATCCATCGGGCAGTTTTGTGTGATATGCACGGTGGGTAATGGCAATGGAAGGTTGAATAAAAAATCTGTCCTTAAAAAGTTTGATGTGATAACCGATACGGTATGTGTTGAAAACCTGAAAACCATTATCAATTTTTTTGCCCTGGTCGTTCACAAAAGCTTGCCACGTAGGCATTACATTCAGTTCGGCATATAAACCTTTCCACAGAAATCGTTGGTAAGCCACTGACAAGCCATACTCACGAACATAGCCCGGAAATTTTTCTTCAGGCTTTCCGTATGCGTTGTTTAAAAATGGGTGAATACCATTTGGCCAGGCGTATTTCCAGGTTTTTGGTTCTACTGTAATTGCATCTTTTCCTGTGATCCGATAACCAATATTGAGTTGAGCGAAGTTTGGGGGATTTGTAGTAGCCAAATTGCCCAATAAAAAAAGAGTGCTGCCCACAAACCACCGCTTATACGTGCTGTCTGTTTTAGCATATTGTGCACTTACCTGTAAACTGCCTGCCAAGAGTAAGGCAAGTCCAATCCATAAATTTTTCTTTTGCATTTTTTTCCATCATTTATGTAAAACGATGGCGCTAAAGTAGATTGGCGAGATACGACAACTCGTTCACTTAAGTTAAGAAGCGTGCCTTAATTCTTTTTTTCCGAAATTCTTGCTCTTAATCTGCTTAATGATTGCGGTGTGATGCCTAAATAGCTTGCTAATTGGTGTTGTGGCACACGCTGAATAAGGTCAGGTCTCTTTTGAAGTAAGTTCAAATATCGTTGTTCAGGGGAAGAAGTCTTAAACTCGTCAAAATCTATTCGTTCTTTTGCT
>JAIENH010000329.1 GCA_019751475.1 Cyclobacteriaceae bacterium | reverse complement strand
CGCCTTTGATGTTGCGCTGCGTGTTTTCCAATAGATTGAAATTTGTGCGGGTAGCTTCGCTGAAAGAATAGGTGAATGCAAAGTTTTCGATGTCATACAAATTGCTGCGAGCATCTTGTTTGACTTTCGTCTTTCGCACGTTGGTGAAATTCAAACTTCGCCTGATGGCATTGTCTTGTATGAGCTTTCGATAGGCCTCTCGTTCTTCATCCGTATTAAACGATTTGAAGGTGGCGGCTAATCGCATATCGGGGTTAGCCGGGTCAAAATTTGGATTGATAGTCGTCTTCTCATAGCTAACGAACATGGGTATTTTCAAACCGGTGTTGCGCGGAAGAAGTTTATCGAGATTGATGTTTGCTGAAATATCAAATACAGTCGTCTCGCCACGGGCGCGCTCAGAAATTTTTGATTGCACTCCTCCATAGCCAAAAGTGATTCGCTTAAAGGCGGTAGTGAGCGTGCCCAGGTCAGCCAATTTGGTATTGAGTACAACATTCGCAGCCCAGCCCGCGGTGCGATCAAAGTTCGTAAGACGCAATTCATTAGCCCAGATACAAACACTCAGCGGCTTAGCATCGTCTGATCGTGGATTGCGAACACCTATCATCATAAGTTTTACCTGGCTCAAATCCGGCCGGCCGAAGATTCGAATTCCCTGTCTTCCGTCTATCAGTTTAGGGCCCGCCTTTGGATACAACTCTCCCAAGGGAAATTGTTCACGGTCACGAGCGGCCTTCAGTGCATACAGCTCGTTAAGGTCCATATCGATTTGATTTCCTTCCGGCCATACCACTTCTATGTTAGGATTATTTCCATTGGGTGTGATCTTCAGCGGCAATTCTATTTCATAGTAGTTTTGATCGAAGTCAGTGCCCAGGCGCAAGAAGCCAGTGAGTTGGTCGTCCTTTAAGACTGTAGTAGAAGGGCTATGGGCCGACAAAAACATTTTGATTCTTCCGTAGTTGAAAAAATCCATGCCCACATTTTTAAAGATTGCGCGACCATCGCCATCGGCCAGACCATTCACACACATTTGCACGGATTGTTCATTCAGCCTGCGCTGAATGGTGGAGGTGACATCACGATCGCGCGCCAGCGGAGGCACATATGAGGGCTTCGTCTCATTTCCCTTTCCATTTTCTTCTACGTTCACTACTGACACAGCAAAGTTGTCAAGATCGGGTTCCAGTTGTTCACTGAATTGCGACTGGGCGAGGTCAGCGGTGTAGCGTCTCCAGCGATTGCCCATGGCTCGGAAATTGGCAAAACGCAAAACAACGGGTTCTGAAAATCCGCTCACTATCATTCGCGCATAGCGAATGGACTTGAAGCCGTTGATGCCACCTACTTTGTCTTCAAACTGGCGGATGGGAATGCGCACCAAATACCATGTCACATCACCTTTGTTTGGCGGTGTTACTTTGTCTACGATGTATCTCTTCCCGACTTCCAGTGTGCCCGGCTTCAAATCAAGATTGAAAACGTAGTATTCTTCCAGGTCGCTGAGGGTATTGTCTTGGTTGAGGTCTTCATTTTCAGGAAGATTGGAACCTGATTGTGCGAAGGGCTCGCTGCCAGTGATAATGGGTGAGTTATTTTCCATTCCATTAATGTTTTTGTAGCGACCCAACAACGTTGCGTTTGCATTGTCCTGATCGGGCCCGAGAAAATATTTAAAGTCATCAGCGGACGGGTCTTGTAGTACTAGGGGTCTCGCAGGGGCATTTACCTGGTTAATAAAATTCTGAAACTTGGTTCCTTCTCTTGCAGTTGAAATGCCATCCAAGCCAACATCTTGATTGGCTCGTGAAGCAGGGTCGGTATTAAATGCATTATTCAGGTATTGCTGATTGGTGACGTAGCCCCAATTGTTTTCACTCACGCCTCCGGCCGTAAGATTGCCATCGGTGGGCAAACCGTTCTCAAAAGCATGTTTACCATCACGCATGAGGTCTTCTGAAATACTACCGAGATGGAAGGTGAGCTTTCCACCCGATGTGTTGGGCTTGGCACCTTCACGACCATCGTTCACCACACCATTGGCATTGTTGATGAAGGGATCCATCAACCAAAATTCCAGGTATTCAATATTTGCTTTGTCAAAGTCCACTTCGGTGCGAATGGCTGTGGTGATACCCGCCCAATTGCTGGTTGGATTTTTCAGTGTGCCTTCCGGATTCAGGTCGGGATTGTAGTTGTAAGGCCCGCGTTCTGCCGGGTAATAAGCCACGTCAAAAATCTGCTCGTAAAAATTTCCAATCTGCGGGTCACGAAACGGGAAAATTTCATTCGGGGCTACAGGCCGGACGTAGTGGTTTTCCAAATCACGCTCGGTGATGTTGGCTGGTTTGAAGCGGCTGCTTTGACGATAAAATAAATTATCAATGGTGTACCAGGCCAGCTTGGCTCGCTTGTACCCCGCACGCACATCGTCATTGACGCCCGCAGCTAAATCAAAATTCAAATCATTCTCGGGTGTAGCCGCTAATTTCCAACCAACCGGGTTCAGCAGGCTGTAAGGCGTGGCTGTATTTTCAAAGTCATCGATAAACGAGGTGCCATCGCCCTGCACAATGTTTGATGTGCCTGGCAATAGCTGCGCATACTCTGCATTGAGCGTAACGGTGGAGGTCTCCTTCGTTTGCAGGAACGGAAGTGCGTCCACTATTTTGGTAAGCATGCGCGAATTCTTTTTCATGTTTAAATCCACTCCGTATTGAAGGTTACGTGCAGGTTCTGTGCCAATCAGGTTGCGGGTTATGAGCGGGCGTTCATTGTAATACAATAGCGTGGAGCCGATATTGACATCATCGTTCAGTTTATAGTCCAAGCGCGTGCCCAGCAACGATCGCGTCTGAAAGGCAAATGGATCTTGCTGTTCATACGTCACGCTGATGTCTTTGCCCGAACTTAGGATACCCTCATTTAGAATGGTCACTTTTCCAAATGTGTAATCTACCGTGTAGTCAACGCCCTCACGCAGCGGGGCGCCACCAGCAAATACTTTTACCGACCCGGGAGAAATATTGAAGCCTTGTATGATGATATCTTTTCCTGCCCCGGCCCGGAAAGAGCCCACGATGTAAAACTTGTTTTTCGTGGCCATGAGCTCGGCCTCCGCTTTGGCTGTGCGATACAACGTGTCGTACAAATATTTTTGAATCAAAAATTGCTGCGTATTCAGATTTGTCTCCCGCGCAAAGAGATTTCGAAGTCCTTTGTTGAAAGGTTCCAGAAATGGAAAGATGATCAACCCTGTCTCCGAGTTGATGGTAATCTTTTCTACGTAGTCGAAGTTACCATCTGGCTGCGGATCGTTGTATGGATTGAGGCGGTCGAGGCCGAGTGCCTGAATAAGTTGCACCGTGCGGGTAATCTCACCATCCTGCAACTGCGGGTTATCAATACCGGTGCGGTCGTCACGATAGATCACCCGCAACTGAAAACCTTCGCGCTGAAGCTGGGTAACGTTCAGGCTGTAGATGTTTTTCATTATCAGGTTCCAGGTAGGAAGTATTGCCCCCAGGTTGTCTTTTACGGCAATCTTGCGCGGCCGCAACATTTTCAA
>JAIENH010000185.1 GCA_019751475.1 Cyclobacteriaceae bacterium | reverse complement strand
GTTTCCGGTAAGGGCGGATTGTATAAAATTTTAAAACCCGGAAAAGCGGGTGTGTTGTTGGAGTCACTCGATGAAACAAAGACACGTTTCATCGCAGGTGGTAGCCACAAACTTTCGGTGCTGGAAGAAATTTCTATTTACACGCGCACCAAAGAAGGCACTGCTCCCTTGCTGGATGTACTGAAGAAAATTAAGAAAGACTTTCAAAACGATCTTGGGGTAGATCAAAACTCCGATAGTGCCGAATTGAAAGCCTTCATGAAGGCCGTGCTTCCAGAATTTGATGAAGACCGCGTGTACGTATCCGACATTAAAAAACTGATTCGATGGTATTCTGTCATTTCGCAATACGCTCCAGAAATTTTTGAACAGGAAGCCGCCAAGTCAGAGAAGGCCTAAAAAGCTTTAGGCTTACGAGGACTTATTGAAACGGCCTCCAACTCTTCTTGATCAGGATCATTGTTGAGGTCAATAATCCTTTTTACCACGAGCGCACTTTTTCTTTCTGCGGTGGAGTCAGACACAGCGTAGGCAAGTGCCTTGAGATAAATGCCCTCGAATTTTTCGGTAGCCAATTTCTGGTAGTGTGATTTTAACTCCTGAAACTCGCCCAGGTCGGCCAGCTTCCAATGCTCAAAGGTATTGCGTTCAAAAAATTTAGCAGAGTCGGCTTCAAAGGTGAAGTAGCCTTCAACGGTAAATAACTTAGACCGTTTGTGAAGCGTGTACCGGGTATCGGTGGTAATGGGTTTAAAATTATCATCGCAGGGAAGTAGTTCTTCTTTTCCGCGGGTCATGAAATACATTTCGTCTGGCGCGCCTTTATCATAAAATGGCTTATATCGTAAAAAGGCGCCATACTTGTATTCACTCAAGTCATGCAAACGCAAGCCCAATTCTTTATTTGCAAAACCACTGTAGGTTGAATAGCCTCCTCTGCTAATGCAGTTGGTCGCCCTTCTATCAGAAAAGAATTCATGGAGTTTATAGTTTGCATCATAACCAAAGGATCCGGTTTGCAATGACAACTCCAATCGAACGATACCTCCATTAGTCAACCATCGGCCTTCATATTCGGCCCATTCATCTTCTGATGCTATTGGGTTGACAAAGATCGGTTGGTTCACCTTCTTGTACTTTGCGCACGAAGCGAAAACAAGAATTATCAGAAGTAACTTTTTCATCTTAACTACATTTTCATCTAACCCCCAATTGCCTTCTCAACCATATTCTTCGAGCCGGTGAAAAATGGTGTGCGCTGATGCAGCGTCTCCGGTTGAATATCTAAAATTCTATTCTTGCCATCCGAAGCTTTGCCTCCGGCCTGCTCTGCCACAAACGCCAGTGCATTGCATTCGTACATAAGTCGCAATTTGCCACGCGGGTCTTTGGCCGTAGCCGGATAAACGTAGATGCCGCCCTTTAGCATGTTGCGATGAAAGTCTGCCACCAGCGAACCAATATACCGTGCTGTGAAATTTTTGTCTTTACAATATTTAATATACTCCTTCACGGAAGCGGGAAATGAATTGTAGCCACCTTCGTTGATGGAAAATATTTTTCCGTCTTCCGGCATACGCAAGTCAGGATGTGAAAGAAAGTATTCACCCAGGGTTGGTTCATAGGTAAAGCCATTCACGCCATGCCCCGTAGTGTACACCAGCATAGTAGAAGAGCCGTACAGAATATAACCTGCCGCCACTTGCTCGCTTCCTTTTTGCAAAATATCTTCTTCTGTGATCGGGGTGCCCTCCGCGCTCTTTCTCCGGTAGATAGAAAAAATCGTACCGATTGAAACATTTACATCGATGTTGGATGAGCCATCCAGCGGGTCGATGGCTATTACATATTTTCCGTTGTTATTCAGATCAACATACGATTCCGTTTCTTCAGAAATCAACGCGCATGCTTCTCCTCCCTTAGTCAGGGCACGCGTGAAGCGGATGTTAGCCAACACATCCAATTTTTGCTGTTCGTCACCGGCTGTGTTTTGAGATCCCAATCCTCCCATCAAGTCAATGAGCCCAGCCTTATTGACTTCTCGGTTCACCACTTTTGATGCAAGCGCAATGTCGCGCAACAATTGCGAAAGCTCACCACTGGCAAATTGAAATTGCTCCTGGTTGTTTTTGATAAATCGATCAAGGGCAATACCAATGGAATGTGCAATGCGGGACTGTTCCATAAAATGATTAATTCGCAGATATTTCGGTCAAAGTTACAGCGCAAACGATGTAGTACAACCAAAAACGATGAAAGTATTTAAATTCGGAGGTGCCTCCGTGCGTCACGCAGCCGCCATTCGCCAGGTGGCCCGCATCATAAAACGTTACGAAAAAGAAAATCTGATTGTGGTTGTTTCTGCCATGGGTAAAACCACCAATGCCCTTGAGGGCGTGGTGAATGCCATACTGGCTGGGAAATCTATCGAGAGTGAACTTCAGCCTATTCGGGAATTTCATCAAGCGGTAGCAGCGGAGTTACTACCCAAGCGCAACGATGTAGCCGAACGAATTGTGGAAGTAATGGATAGCATCCAGCCTGGGCATGAGAATGTTTTGCCTGACCAACTTTACGATCGCATAGTGTCATTAGGAGAAATTCTTTCTTCCATCATCGTTTCCCAATATCTCGTCCAACAAGGCCTGGCGGTAGAATGGATTGACGCACGAGAATTCATCACAACGGATGGTACATTCCGTGAAGGAAAAGTAAACTGGCCGCTGACAGAAAAGAAAATGCAAGGTCTTCGGCCTATGCTGTCTACAAAAATAATTCTTACCCAAGGGTTCATTGGCAAAAGTACCGATGGCGATGTAACCACGCTGGGGCGCGAAGGGTCTGACTACAGTGCCGCTATTTTTGCATCGTGTCTTGGTGCCGAATCCGTTACCATCTGGAAAGATGTGCCAGGTGTGATGAATGCCGACCCCAAGCGATTGGCTAGTGCTGTTGTCTTTGACGAACTTCCTTTTCGCGAAGCAGCCGAGATGACATACTATGGCGCTTCTGTGATCCATCCGAAAACCATCAAGCCACTGGCCAATAGAAATATTCCTTTGCTCGTCAAAAATTTTGATAATCCTGAGTTGCCTGGAACTATTATTCATGAAGCCCGGGTAGATCATCTACCTCCTCTGATTGTTTTTAAAGACAATCAATGCCTTGTGTCGTGCCGTGTTACGGACTATACCTTTATTGACGAGCAGCAACTCAGTTTCATTTTTCAGGAGCTTTCATCTCTCAATATCAAAATCAATGTGATGCAAAATTCGGCTATCTCATTTTCATTTTGTATTGACTTCCGTGAAGACAAAGTATTGGCACTGATTGATCGACTCGCCAAGCGATTTGAAGTGTACTACAACACAGGGCTTACCCTCATCACCATAAAAAATTACGATGCGGCTGCATTCGCGGAATATCGGAATCGGCCGGGGATATTGATAGAGCAGTCATCACGCTCCACGCTCCAAATTCTAGTAAAGATGTAGGATTTCCTATTAACCCTGACAAAATTTATAATTTTTGTAAGGTTAACCTGACAAAATTAGCTATTTTTGTCAGGTT